>JBDSBS010000920.1:0-3779 GCA_039921435.1 Planctomycetota bacterium
GCCGGGAAGCACGAGGACTTCGTGCTGTGTCTCTCGTTCGCGCCCGATGGCAAGTGGCTCGCGGCGGGCGACCGCGCCGGCACCGTGCAAGTGTGGGAGACCGCGAACGGGCGCATCTTTCAAACGCTCGCTGGACACCGAGGTGCCGTCAACGCCGCGGTCTTCGATCGCACGGGCAAGAGCCTGCTCACCGCGGGTGCCGACGGCACGCTGCGGCTGTGGGACGTGGCCGCCGGCAAGGAACGTTGGCGCCAAGACGCCCACCCGAACCAACAAGCGCTCGCTGCGGCCTTCGGTCCCGGCGACGCGGTGGCCAGCTGCGGCAGCGACGGCGTGATCGCCGTGTTTTCCATGGCCGGCCGCGCCTTGACCAAGTCACCAGCGATTGGCGAGTGGCTCTACGCGGTGGCGTTCGGCGCCGACGATGCGGTCGTGATGGCCGGCGATTGGCAGGGTCGCGTGCACCGCTTCGACACCAAGGGCAAAAAGGTCACGGCGACGGTGCCGCTGGCGGAGCAGCAATAGCACTCGCGGCGGCGCCCCCCACTGCGTCGACCGACGACGCCAGGTGCATCGCGACCAGCATGCCGCCGAGCGGCAATGCATGCAGCACGAGTCGATGCAGCGAACTCGCCATGTGCCACACCACGTCGTGCGGCGTCACCACGAAGATCATCGCGTAGCTGCTCAGGTGCAGCACCAGCAACACCCACAGGAGCTTGATGGTCGAATCGGCGAACGTGCGCCAACGCAATGCCGCCGTCGCGAGCAGCACGAGCCACAGGAGGCCGTGTTGCTCGAAAGTGACGATCTGCTTGCCGAACGCGCCGAGCACCGTAGGAATGCGCGCCAGGTTGCTCATGAGCGTGGCGCCCGACAGATTGCCGAGGTAGTCGCCGTGCGTGCGCGGGATGCCGTGCGACCACAGCATCCAGGGCAGCACGAGCAGCACGAAGACGAGCGCACACAAACCCGCCCCCGCCAGCAGTCGCCGCCACGGCGCACGCGGCGAGGGGAACAGCGCCATCACCACGCAGTTGATCACCCCCAGTGCGAGCCCTTCGTTCTTCGTGAACGCGGCAAACGCCGACATCACGCCGCACAGCACGCACAGGCGCCATCGCAGCGTCTCGCGCCACTCGACGAGGTAGACGACCGACGCCGTGTAGAAAGCCATGAGCTGCACTTCGGCCATGCCCGAACCCGCCTGGCGCAGGGTCCACGGCGCACCGATCACGAGCACCGTCACGGCTAGCGCCATAGGCAAGCTCGTCCGGCGTCGGCAGAACGAGAAGACGAGGCACGCAAGCCCCAGGTAGAGCAGCGCCTCCGGCAACTTCGCGAGCTGGTCGTCGACGCGGTCGAGCACCGCGAACACGCTCGCCATGTGTAGCGGCACCATGAGCGGGTAGTCCAGGTGGCTGTAGCTCATTGAGACGTCGCTGAAGTACGCCGGTCGCGGCACGAGCCCTTCGGCGGCGACCACCTTCGCCTTCAATGCCCAGATCGCGAAGGAGTCCCAGTCGGAAAGACCGAGTCCGAGTGCCTTCAGAGTCGCCGTAGCCAAACAGCCGAGCAGCATCACGAACATCAGCACGCACGCGAGGCGCGCAAACGGCCCGAGTTCGCGGCAGCCCGAGGCCTGCGCCTGCATCGAGCGCCGCCGCCAAACGGCCAGTGCTAAGCCAACGAGCGCGAACGCCAACAACACCAAGAACGTGCTGCGGTCGGGGCGCATGAACAGCAGCTCGAGCCCGAACATCGCGAACCCGAGCACTCCGGCGCCAAGTGTCACAGCCAGCCCGACGGTGCGCGACAGCGGCGCGCGCTGCCCCGCTTCGAACCAAACGACACCCCAAGCACCGAGGCCAAAGACCACCACCGCGTAGACGGTCAACCACAGAGAATCCATCAGAACGGCCCCTGGATGTCGATCGACGGCACCCCGCCGGGACTGCGCGCGATCACGACGACCCAGCGCACCCCCCACGCCTGCCGCAACGCCGGACTCGGCGGCTCGCACGGCGTCGCCATCGGCACGCCGTCGTTGACGACGAGCGCAGGATCAGCGACGTAGACGCGGCGCGGCCAGGCGGTGTAGTTGCCGCGGTAGTACACGTGTGTGAGGAAGGCATCGTCGCCGCTGTCACCGGCGTGAAAGCCTTCGAAGCGCAGCCAGATGTTGCCCTCGAGCAGGCGCGTGCCAAACAGTTCGTCGATCGCACCGTGCCCGGCCATCGCGAGCGCTGGTTCGGTCAGCGCCTGGCGCACACTCTCGCGCACGTGGCTGCCGGGCAGCGCGTTGGCGACACCGACGAACAGCACCCCGATCCCGAGCAACCCCGCCGGCGCGAGCGCTGTGAGCCGAGACATCGCGCTGCTGCTGCCGTTCACTCGAGCGGAGCATGATGTCGACCGCAAAGGCCAGCAAGCGGATTTCCGCACCGACCTGCCGCGTGGCTCACGAGGACGCGGCGGCTGACTTGGCGTCCGTGGCATCCACGCCCGTCGCGCGAACCCAGCTCGGGTTGGCGATCGGCACGATGCCGCCGACCCAGATGCCGTGCGGGTCGAACAGCAGAGCCTGACCATACATCATGGGTGCGAAGTCGGGCATCGGGTTCGGTGAGCGGAGCTCGAGGTCTTGGGTGTCGGTGTAGCCACCGTTCCAGACGACGAAGTCGCTGAGCAGGGGTGGCAGTCCACCACCGAATTGCGTGACGTTCGGCGATGTGGACAACAGGACCACCCCGGCAAAGCCCGGCGAAGCGCCATGCAGCCGGGCGCGCAATGAACCAAGGGTGGTCGACAGCTCGAGGTGGGCCAGCCCAGCGATCACGATGGGATTGTCCTTGGGCTTCAGATCGGGGTGGCTCGGCGCCACCTCGAGGGCTGGTTTTACCTGGGCGATGGCGCTCGCGCAGAACGCGGTGCCGAGGGCGGCGAAGAGGATCACGGCGGGGGTGACGTGGAACATGGTCTGGTCTCCGTTGGTTGTGTTTGCGGACGATCGACCAAGGGGAACGCGGCGGCGTGGCGCAGTCGGAATCGAGTGTGACGCAGCAGCCCGCGCGCTTGCCGCCGAGCACGCACGGATTTCTCGAAAGCACCTGCGGTCTGCGGCGTGCCTCCCCTGAGTCCGTTACTGGGGAAGATGGAGGGTCGAGTTTGGAGCCGCAGGATCGAGGGCTGCGACGGCCGGTGCAACGCGCCGGCCGTCGCTTTTTTGATCACTCCGCGGGCGGTCTCTGCGCGAAGTCTCTGCGCGCTATTCCTGTGCCGCAGACAACGACGCGCGGTACGAAGGCGACTGCTGCGACTACCGCAGCACCAACCACGCCACCGCAGCCAGTGAGAGCAAGCAGCTCGTCCACACGAGCGATCGATGCGTGCGCACGAATCGACGCACGTGGCACCAACCGCGCGCGGCTACACCGCGGTGCACGGCCCTCGGCAACTTGCCCGCAAGCCAGCGCTCGAGGTCGTCGCGGAACGCTCCGACTGTCGCGTAGCGCTGTCCGGGCAACCGTTCGACCGCGCGCATGCAGACATCGGCGAGGTCTTCGGGAATCTCCGGACGCAGTTGCCGGGGCGGCGCGATGCGGCCCTGGCGAACCGCCGCCAACAAGCTCGAGCGATCGCGTTCACCGAACGCGCGGCGCAAAGTCAACATCTCGTAGAGCACGAGGCCACACTGATAGATGTCGGTGCACGCATCTCCACGTGGATCGAGCGAGTCGAGTTGCTCCGGTGCCATGTAGGCGATCGTGCCGAACATG
>JBDSBS010000921.1:0-6228 GCA_039921435.1 Planctomycetota bacterium
GCGGCGAGTCGCCGAAGCGAATGCCCATTGGCAAACCATCCCAATAGTCAGCCGGCACCGGCACGCCGTTGTAGGTCACCGGCACGTAGTAGCGCAGTCCGTTCGGCACGAAGCCGAACTGCGCGCTGTTGACGTTCGTGACCCAGCCGTAGTCGACCGCGTGCACCGCGTCTTCGGCGATCGCTAGCAGCTTGGCGCAGCCAAAGCAGCGGTACGCGCCGAGGAACCCGTACATCACAGCACCGTGCTGCCACGGCATGTAGTACTCGTGGTTCAACGGATACTGCGTGACCGGGTAGTTGGCCTGGAACACGAGTGCGCGGCTCGGGTGTGCCTTTTGGCGACGCACGTCGATGATCTCGTCGACCCGGCGCATCGCGTAGGCACGGATCGCCTCGTCCCGAGTGGCCTGGTAGACCTGCGCGAAGCCCTGCATGCACCAGCCTTCGGCGCGCGCCGCGAGCAGGTTGGACGTGTAGTAGAACTTCAGCCGTATGGTGCCCTTCAGGCTTTCGCCGAGCTGTCGCAGCTCCTCCTTGGCCCACGCATCGCCGCTGATCGTGTAGTAGTCGAACAGCAGGTCGCAGGTCCAGTGCTCGACGTCGAAGTGCTGCCAGCCATGCGCGCGGGGTTGCCCGGCACTCAGCGTGCGGTACTGCGGATAGGAATCTTGGTTGGCGAGCAACCGGCGGCCAAGGCTTTCGCCCTGCAGCGCGAGCACCGGCGTGCCATCCCACAGCAGGATCATCTGCTCGGCGCCGACATGCAGGTTCCACAAGTGGTACGGGCGCATGGCCTGGGCCCAAGCCATCTGCTCGAGCTTGGCCAGCTGCCCGGCATGCTGACCTTGGATCGCGTGGGCCAGTTCTCCACTCAAGGGACCGTTGCGCGGCGTTCCCGTCTGGCCGCTGGCCTGCACATCGCCGTGCGTGCCCCACGTGCCGAAGTGGTCGGTGGCGAGCCAGGCCTGGTAGTCGGTCTCGGCGCGAGCATGGCTGTCGGCAGGACCGGGAATCGGCCCACCCAACAGGCCCGCGGCAGTTGTCTCCTCCCACGTGCGTTGCGAAGCGAGCCCGAAGCAAGGGTGCTCGAGCATGGCGTTGGCGGTCGCCCGCCACTGAGCCAATTCCACGCCGCTTGCCCCGACCGGAACGAAGCTCAAGAGGAACCGATAGCGGCGCGTCTGTGCATCGGCCAGGTAGGTGTCGTGCATCACCTGGAACGACGTGAAGCCGTCGGCGATGGGCTCGCCCGCGCCAATGGACTCGGTCATTGGTCGGTACGGCAAGACGGCGCTGGCACCTCGACACAGGAACTGCGCCGACCGCACATCGACCGTGCCGAGCGCCCGCAGGTTCTTGTCGACGCTGCCGGCAGGCACGCTGTCGGCGCCGAGATAGTCGTTGCCGAGCATCCAGTCGACCATCAGGAACGGCATGTCGCGGTACTCGGTGACGTAGAACGTCGACGTCAGGTAGTCGCGGCCGATGCCGGTCCCTGGCACAACGGCCTCGTGATAAGTGCGCCACCGCTTGGTCTGGACCGCGGGAGTCTCCTGCACCACCGCACCCTCGCCGGCAACCGCCGCGCGGTATGCAACCGAAAACGTGTCTCGCACTTCGGCAGCGATCACCAGGTCCGGCGCCATCTGCTCCACCCATGCGTTGCGCGTGAACGCACCCGCTTGCGAGGGCTCGTCGCGCACGACGGTGTAGCTCTTGCTCTCCCCCGCGGCCAACGTATCGGTGAACTGCGCCTGCGCGATCTTGATGGACCCGTCCGCCCAACGCTGCAGCGGCAACCATGCCGTCGTTTGGCCAGCGACGCTCACATTCGCCAAGCTCGCATAGCCGCCCTCGGGGAACGGCACCGATGCACGAATGGTCTCCGTGCGTTCCGTCGCCGCCGTGTTCTCGACGCCGAACTCGAGCACGATCGCAAACGGGTTGGCAACGCCGCCGATCCGGTCCGAGCACGGCTCGGGGATCGGTTCGCTTGTTGGCGGCGTCGTTCCGCCTGAGCTAGAGCTGGAACCGGTCCCGGACCCAGCACTGCACCCGACGGTGAGGGCGACGAGGATCAGCGGCAACCAGTGTTGGCAAGAACGTGGGGGCATCAGATGCGAGTTGGCGCGGGGCGAGCAAGACATCTTACGCCGTCGAAGTCGACCGGGAGGCGCGCATCCGCAAAGACGCGCGTGCGTCGCATCCCGGTGAAACGACTGAGTCAGCCATCGCGGCAGTATCCGTCAATGTGACGACGGCGGCGACTCACCCATGACACCGATCTTCGGCGGATGGAACGCCACCGCGAGCAACACCGCAGCCCCGAGCGCCATGCCCGTCGGCCACAAGAACAGCGCCCGGTAGTCGACGACGCCTGCACCATCGGTGTAGCGCGTCGTCAGCGGCACGAAGATCCACTTCGCCGCGAGGTCGCCGAGGCCCAGGATCAGCAGGTTGAACAGGCCCTGTGCGCTCGTGCGTACGTCCTTCGGGAAGTAGACGTCGATGAAGATGTAGACCGTCGCGAAGAAGAACGCGTAGCAGATGCCGTGCAGGACCTGGATGGCGACGATCGCCGTGTGGTCTCGCACGAACGCAAAGACGGCGAAGCGGGCCGCGTGCCCGAGCACGCCGATGATCATCGTCACCCGCCAACCCATCTTCTTGAGTGCGAGGCCGAGCACGGCCATCGTCAGCACCTCCGCAACTTGGCCGATGCTCATGACGGGCATGACGCTGCCAGGCTCGAAGCCGATGTTCTCGAGGTACGGATACGTCATGACGAAGTAGCCGTTGTGAATCGTGGCGTCGAGGAACGTCACAGCGAACAGCACGGCGATGAACGGGCGCTGCAGGAAGGACGCCGCCTTGGCCCAAGCCAGACGATCGCCAGCAGTCGCCGCGGGCCTGGGCGGAGTGTGCGGCAACGTCAGACTGAACGCCGCAAGCACCAGTGCTGCTATCCCGGCGACCAGAAACACCGAGCGCTGCCCGGCCAACTTCTCCTCGCCCGCGAGACCGTCGAGGATGAAGTAGAGCGGCCACGCGGCGAGGATCCAGCCGACCGTGCCACCCATTCGCACGATGCCAAACTCCTTCTGGGCGTCCTTCAGGTTGGCGAACGCCAGCGAGTTGGTGATCGAGACGGTCGGCACGTAGACCAGCGAGTGCACGAGCATCATCGCGAAGAACGGCCAGAACGTGGTCGCGAAGTACAGACCGATCAGCGCCACGCCGCCGACCAGATGGCTGCCGGCGAGGAAGCGTTCGGCGGCGAAGGTGCGATCGGCGAACTGGTTGCTGAAGAAGATGCCGACGATCGAAGCGATCGCGAAGCAACTACCGATCAGCGCCTGTTCGGTGCCCGTGAAGCCGAGCCCCGGCATGATCCCGAACAGCGGCGGCAGCCACGCCCCCCAGATGAAGAACTGGAGGACCATCATCGAGAACAACTTCCAGCGGTGGTTCATCGGACCTGCACGGGACGAGGAGAAGACAGCCCGTCGAGGTGCGAGCGCAACGGCCGGCCGAGGGCGCGGGCAGCGTAGGCAACGGTCCCGGGCGAAGGAAGCGCGCAGCGGCGCGCAGCTCGGCGAGGTCCCGCGACCTGGCCGTCGTGGCTATGACGCCGCGGCGTTTGCTACATGCATGCGGCGACCCTGGAGGTGCCAGGAGTCGCCGCGGCCGCACTGGCGGTCACTGGCGGCAGGTGCGCCAGTTCTCCGATCGGTCAGAAGCCGAGCGTCAGCTTGGTGCCGTTCGAGGCGACCAGGTTCAACGGCGTGGCCAGCGAGAACGCCACGGACTGGCAGGTCAGCACGGTGCCGACGAGCATGGCATTGTTGGGAATCGGCAACGCCTGGCTGCCGGACCACGTCGTCGGCGACACCGGGAACGTGGCCGAACCGAGGTTGGCGTTCGTGTAGCCAAAGCAGCCATTCATGCCGATGAACGTCAGGTTGAGGCCAGGATTGACCTGGAGATCGCCGACGAAGACGAAGGCGATGGGCACCAGCGGTGGCACGTTCGAAGTGACGAGGGCGAAGGCGGCATTGCCGAGGGATGGGTTGCCGTTCGTCCTCAGCGCCAGCGGCAGCGTGTCATCGAAGACCGTCAGCGCGCCAAACGCCGAGGACAGATCCGTCGGACCCGGGTCAGCCGAAGCACCGGCGTACGAGTAGCCCACCACGATGTTGTCGATGCTCGCGGCGCCGGACATCTGACCGATGACGAGTTTGACGTCACCCGTGCCGAGGTTGAGCTGGAACTGGAACGTGTTCGGCGTCGTCGTGGAAAAGCTGTGCACCCCGCTCCATGTCGCGTAGGCGAAGCCGCCGATCTCCTCGAACGTGATGATGCCACTGCCCGCGGATGTCTGGTTGTAGTCGTGCCAGCACGCGAAGACCGTCCTCGGGTTCGCCAGCAACTCCGCCGCGGTCGGCGTGAAGTCGATGACTCCATTGGCGCCCCCGATCTCGATCTGTCCCTTGGTCGTGATGTTGACCACCGTCGTCGAACCGCCGGGCACCGGCATCGGTGACGCGAGCGTGAAGAGCTGCTGGCCGTCGAGCAGGCCCGTCGCCACGGTCTGGGCACCGCCGGTCGGTGGCACGATTGTGCCGGGCAAGCTGTTGAGGACCGTGTAGCTGGCGCCCGTGCGCAGCATCGTCAGGGTCGTGTTGTTCAAGTCGAACGCCGACATGGCCCAGAACTCGTAGAACGAGTTGGGCGAGCCGACCGCGGCGAGGCAACCCATGCCGTAGTTCTCCGTCTTGGCACAGCTTGCCAACGACGTCGAGACGAACACCCAACCCGGATTGGTCGGGATCATCTGCAGACCCGTCGAGGCCATGTCGAACGTGCCCGGCGCAAGCCACTGCTCGAACAAGGTGTTGTCGGTCGTCGTGCCGTTGGCCGAGAGGTTGCTGGGGGCCGGCAGCGCCACTCCACCTGGCGAGACACCTGCGACACCAACCTGCCACGTGGGCTGCCCCGCGATCGAGTTGTTGGTCGTGCCGGGGCCGTAGACGCACTTGATTTCGCCGGTCGGCAGCAGGGTCATCTGCATGTCGAACACCGGTCCACCGGCCGCACCGCTGTTGTAGATCTGCGCGTTCTTCCACGTGATCGTGCATCGCACAGGCGTGCTGTCGAGGAAGCACTCGCCGTTGTTGCCGGTCAACACCTGGATGTCGGACCACAGGGCGCAAATGCGCGGCGGGCCCGAGGCGAGTTCTGCTGCAGTCGGCGTGAAGTCGGCGAAACCCGGCGCCGGCACACTGGCGTTGGACAAGTACACGTAGCCCTTGTCACACACGTGGATGTCCGCGTAGGTCGTGCCCGCGAGCGGGAAGGCGAAGCCGATCGACCGGATGCCAAAGACGACGTCGGGGCCGGCACCGAGCGAGACGCCGAGGTTGCCGAGGAAGCAGTTCTGGGCCATCGCCGGCGAGGCGAGGGACGCGAGTGCAAGAGCGAAGAAGGTCCTGTTCATCTTGAATCGTGGGAGTGGAACGATGGATGGAGAAGAGTCGCCGCGCGGGTGCGGGGCCGACCGATCGTAACAGGCCCTGGCGGATGTGCTCGTCATTGGAATTGCCATCGAGCCAGTGACGCCCTGGGCCGTGCGCTACACGGTACGAGGTCCGTCCTGGATACATCTCGAATACATCGCGCCTCCGAACCCAACCCCGCGATGCCGAGCACTTCAATCAACCGCGCAGGCGAAAGACCACTTCCTGCCGGTGATGAGTTGCCACCGGACCCAGCGATCCGCGCGCCGGCGTGAACTTCCACGTGAGCAGTTGCTGCAAGGCCGCGTCGTCGAGAAGCGCCGAACCAGACGACTTCTCGACGCACCCCGCCGTCACCCGGCCCACGGCGTCGATATCGAGATGGATGACGACGCGGCCCTCGATTCCTCGGCGCCACGCCACGAACGGATAGCGCGGCGGCGCGTTGTCACCCGGAATCGGCGAGGCCTCGACGTGCATGCCTTCTTGTGGTGGCGGCGACTGTGGCCGGGGCTGTGCAGCCTCTGGCTCAGCAGGGGGCATTGCCGGCGTCACCGTGGAACGTGCCACTACCTGCGCTCGCAGCGAGCACCTCCAGTCGTCGGCAGCGAGGCACGCGAAGCACCGCTGCATCGGGTCGCAAGGCCGTGGCGCCGGAGCAACGAACGCGTCGTCCAGTACAGGCAACGTCGACTCCGCGAGCGGAGGCG
>JBDSBS010000922.1:0-16442 GCA_039921435.1 Planctomycetota bacterium
GAGACGGCGCGCGGTCTCGGCGGCACTTGGTTCTTCGACGAGATCCAACACGTCGACGGCTGGCAACGATGGTTGCGCAGCGAACTCGACCGACCGCGCGACCGCCGCTTCGTCGTCACCGGCTCCAACTCGGCGCTGCTCGCCGGCGAACTTGGCTCGAGCCTGACCGGTCGCCACCACCTCGTCGAGCTGTTCCCGTTCGACTTCGACGAGTTCCGCGTCGCGCGACCTGGCGCGTCACTCGTCGACTATCTGGCCGCGGGCGGCTTCCCGGCGCCACTCTCTACACCGGACGGCGACCGCCTGCTGCAGAGCTACTTCAACGACATCATCGAACGGGACATGCGCGAACGCCTAGGCGCGCGCTCGACGCTGCCACTGCGCCAACTCGTGCAGATGCTGTACGAATCCGCCGGCTCCGAACTGAGCGCGCGACGCGTGGCCACCGCGATCGGCATCACCGACGACACGACCTCGCTGTATCTGCAGGCCGCCGAGGCCGCGTATCTGGCGTTCGCGTGCCCGTTCTTCGCGTGGTCGGAGCGTAAGCGAGCGACGCGGCCGAAGAAGTACTACCCGATCGACACCGGCCTGCGCCGCGTCGCGGTGACGCGCACCGGCGAGGATCGCGGCAAGCAGCTCGAGTGCGCGACGTACCTGACGCTGCGCCGCCGCTACCGCGACGTCTTCTACTGGCGCGACAAGGGCGAAGTCGACTTCGTCGTCTTGCACCGCAACAAGCCGCTGCCGGTGCAGGTCAGCCAAGATGGCCCCATGGAACGACAGCACCAGGCGCTCGATGCGTTCTACAGTGCGCACCGCGATGCGCACGAAGCGGTGTTCGTCAGCGCCGAGGCGTTCGCGGCCGGGCTCGTGGACCTTCCAGGCACCGCAGGGTAGCCGCCATTCGTCAGCGGCCGCCGACGCGCTCGACCAGTTCGCCGAACAGAGATGTCGCGTCACGCGTCACAGTAGAGCGCCCCCCAACAAGACTTGTTGTGAACGGGGGAGGCGAGCGATGCAACCAAACACGAAGCGGGCGGGCCAAGGCCAACGGCAGCACGGATGTCACGATCCGAGCGCGCACCAGCGGTCGGTGGTTCGAGGGCGGCCGCGAGATGAGTCGATCGGTGGAGATGCGGCGAGACAGTCGGCGAGATCAGGTGCTCGCCAGCAACTTCTCGTCGGTGTCGCAGCGCGAGCAACGCAAACAGCGCAAGGATGCCATTGTGAAGAAGCCGGAGGGGGTGCCGGCGCCGACGAAGCGGTGCGGCAGGACGGAGTGCCGGTGATGCGGGGACGGGCGGACGGGATGGAATTGCGCATTGACCGCGACCCGCAGCTAGACTCGCGATCCAACGAGATCGCCGGTGGCCAGGATCGATCGCGGCTGCCACTTCGGGACATCTCATGCACGACTCAGGCCAGCCCCCGGCGCAGATCGGCCCCTACCGCTGGCTCGACGTGATCGGAAATCGACGGCAAGCCGGTCGTCAAGGTCATCGACTTCGGGCTCGCCAAGGCGACCAACCAGCGGCTGACCGAGCGTGCGTTGTTCACCGAAGAAGGTCGCATCATCGGCATGCCGGAGTACATGAGTCCGGAACAGGCGGAGTCGTCAGCGCAGGAGGTCGATCAGCGGACCGATGTGTTCTCGCTCGGCGTCGTGCTGTACGAGTTGATCGCCGCCCGCCACCTCGGCGCGGACATTGCGCGGAGGATGGAGCGAGAGTCGGGCAATCGTTGCCAACCCCTACAGGTGTCTGAGATCCAGCACTATGAGCAAACAGAAGGGCAGCTTCGTGTTCCGCCTGCGCGCTACGGACGCGAAGTGAATTCGACGAGCAAGGACGTTGCGGGACTCAGGGCGAGTCTCGTCTGCGCGGGCGCCAACGTGCCGAACTCGTCGAGCGGCGCCCACGGCATGCTCACGGCAGAAGAGGTCGCGTGGATGGACCTCACTCGCGTGCGGCTGGTCGTCTTGTCAGCTTGCGAGACTGCACTCGGCTCGGCAGTCGCCGACAACGTGATGAGCTTGCGGCGAGCCTTTCACCTTGCCGGTGCGCGCGAGGTCATCAGTTCGATGTGGCGCGTCGACGACCTGGCGACGTCGACCCTGATGCAGGACTTCTACGATCGACACCTGCGCCAGGGGTCGGCTGCCTCCGCAGCGTTGCGGGCGGCGAGACTCGCGATGTTGGCAGCGTTTCGTCAGCAGCCGGGCGGCGCGCCGCGGCCGGAGACCTGGGGAGCCTTCGTGTACTCCGTGGTCCGGTGAGCTGGGTTCGGCGACGTTCTTGCGTAGATTCCGACCGCGAGCTCACCGTGGTCCGCGATCATCGTCGTCGTCAGCCCCGGCGGTCACCGCCCACTCCGGATACGGCACGGCACTGCCCTTCATCGCCCGCCACAAGATGCGATTTAGCACGTCCTCGGGCGCCCGATCGATCTGCGCGAAGTTAAGCATCGACGACATCTCGGCATCTGCTCGCAGCGCGGGGTCCGCGATCGCCGTCGAGTTCGGGTTCATCTGATCGAGTGGCATGTTGTTGGGCAACGCGACGAACGGCGTCAGGTCCGGCGTCTCGGTGAAGCAGTCGAACATCGGATCCGCACTGGCGTCGAAGACGTTCATCGGCGGGATGCCGAGGATCTGTTCGATCGTGCGCAGCACACTCGTCGTGTTGTATTGCGTCGACACGGTGACGCCGCGCTTGGCGAACGGGCTCCCGACGTAGCACGTGGTGCGGTAGCCGCTGACGTGGTCCCAGCCCGCTTGGGGATCGTCCTCGATGCCGATCACGACCATGTCGGGCCAGAAGCGTGAGTGCGACAGGCCCTCGACGATGCGACCGAACGCCAGGTCGTTGTCGGCGAGGCACGCGGCGGGCGTCGGGCAGTTCTTGCTGGTGCCGCTCGTGTGGTCTTGGGGCAGGCAGATGAACACGAGCTGCGGGAACTCGCCCTTCTGCTCGAACTCGGCCAGCTCGCGGACGAAGAAGTCGGCGCGGTACTGGTCGGGCACCGACATGTTCCAACCGACGTAGCCGGTTGGCGTGAAGGGTTCGAGCGGTGGCACCATCGCCTCGCTGGCGAACACGACGTCGGTGCCCTTGTTGCGCCAGGCGCGGAAGCAGGCTGCGAAGTTGGGTTCGCCTTTCTTCTGCGCATCGCGCCAGCGAACTTGGGGTCCACAGAACTCGCCGTAGTTGCGCAGCGTGATGCCGCGCGCGATGGCGCGGTCCCACAGGAACCCCGCGGGCGAATACGACAGCGCGTCGGCTTCGTCCTCACCCATGCCGTCGGGATAGCTTCGCGGCCAGCCGGCGAAGCTCTTCTCGAGGTAGTCGGTCGCAAACGCCGCCGTGCTCCACTGGTGGCCGTCGGCCGACAGGATGCCGGCACAGTAGGTGTTGTCGAGCAGCACGAACTGGCGTGTGAGCGCGTGTTGGTTGGGCGTGATGTGTTCGCCGAAGATGCACAGCTCTGGGTCGCCGTTGCCGCTGGGCATGTCGCCGAGAACCTGGTCGTAGGTGCGGTTCTCCTTGATGACGTAGACGACGTGCTTGATGCGGCTCGGTTCGCCGATGCGTTCGGGGATGACGCGCGCTGGCTGGTTCTTGCGAGGCGGCAGGAGCGCGTACTCGACCGACGGGCGCCGCAGGTTGGCCTCGACCTGGGCGCTGAGGCGCGCGAGTTCGGTGTCGGCTGGGATCGGCACGAGCGAGAGCGAACCGTGGTACTGATGGCTGTTGAACTCGGCCACGCCGCTGCCCTTGCGCGGCCGGCCGAAGCCGAGTCCCTTGACGTTGGTGATCGCTAGCTGGTTGCGTGCGCCGTCGAACAGCAGGGCTCCTGGATACCAACCGACGGGCAGCAGGCCGAGCAGCTTCGATTCACCGCGGTGCTCGGGTTCGAACTCGAACACGGCGATCGCGTTCATGGTGCCGTTGGCGACGAACAGGCGTTCGCCGTCGGCCGAGAAGCACAGTGCGTTGGGCGATGCCTGCAGCAGGTCGTTCGGCTTGCTGCGTGCCCAGATCGTGTCGACGAGCGCGCCGTCGCTGTCGAGCACGGACACCGTGTCGCTGGCCGCGTTGGCGCAAACGACATAGCGCTGGTCGGGTGACACGGCGAGGTCGCCTGCATGCAGGCCGGTGAGTGTTTCGCGCAGCAGCTTGCCCGTTCCGAGGTCGATCACGCTGACCGAGCCTTCGCTGGCGACGTGCTTGACCGGATCGACGCGCACGAGCATGCCGCGACCAGCGGGACCCGTGAGGTCCGTCGGCCCTGGTCGGCGGCCGCCCTGGTTGCTGACGAAGGCGCGTTCACCAACGAGCACGACGTCGAACGGAGCCACGCCGACGTTGAACGTGCGTTGCACAGCGCCGCTAGCGGCATCGAGTTCGAACAGCTGGTTGCTCAGGTTGCCGCAGACGTAGAGCTTGCCGCCGTCCGGCGTCACGGCGATGCCGCTCGGGATCTCGGCCTCGCGCCGCGGCGCGTTGGCATTCGGCAGCGGCAGCGAGTGCGATGGGCGCACGGCGCCGTCGTCGCCCACTGCAAACACCTTGATCGAGCCGCGCACGTTGCTGAGCCAGATGGTGCGGCCGTCGGGCGAGACCGCGAGGCCTGTGTAGCTGACCTGGCCGTCCTTGTCGGGACGTTGTTCCTTCGCGTTGGGATCGGTGATCGGCGTGGTCTGCTGCTCGGCTGGCAACGGCACACGCTGCACGATGGCGCCGGTCGTCGCATCGAGCACGAGCAGTTCGTTGGTCTTGCCAGCCACGTACAGCTTCTGGCCGTCGTGCGAGGCCGCGATCACCTGCGGCCGTAGCCCCGGCAAGTCGACGAACGTGCCGAGCGGCGTCAGCGTCTGGTTGACCGGCGTGACCTGTCGGCCATCGCCCAGTTGCCCGACGGGGTCGTGCGGTGCTGGCGGGCGAGCGGTTTCGGGCGAACTGCAGGCCGTGCCGATCAGAGCGGCAACCAGCGCGACCGAGAGCGAAGCAGCCAACGAACGGCGCGAACGTGCGGGGACGGGGCGAGAGCGCATCCGGCCATCCTCAGCGCCCACCCGTCACAGCTCCAGCAGTTCTCGTTCAGCGGTTGCGGAACATGCGCGACCAGCGCGCCACCTTCGAGTGCAGGGCGGGATCGCTGACCTGAGCCGCCGCTCGCAGAACGCCCGCTCCGTCGACGAACAGCACCCATGGGTACGAACCACCGAACGGCTCGCCTACGGCGTGTTCGATCACGGGCATCGCTTCGGCGCGCGCCAGCCGCAAGCTAACCTGCGCCATCTGACGGTCGGCGTCGGGCATGTCGCGCGGCACGGCGAGTTGCCAACACTGCGGGTACTCGATCGGGCTGCGCAGCATCTTCGACAGCGCGGTCAGCGCGCGCGGCACCCGCTCACCGGGCGAGCCGTCGTCGGGGTCGACCTTGGGCAGCCACAACACGAGCGTGCCGTCGGGTGTCGTCGGGATGCCGCGCGTCGGCAGCAGCATCAGGTCTTCGAGAGTTGCGGTTGGCTGCTTGTTCAGGTCGAGGCCCAGGAAGCGTTCGGCGGCACTGCCGTCGAGCCGCTGCACAGTCGGCAGCTGCACGCGGATTGCACCCGTGTCCATCGCAAAGCCGATCTGGCCCTCGATCGGCGTGCCGTCGTGCACGCCGTAGCTCATCGCTTCCTTGCCGTCGATCTCGATCCTCACGCGCGGCCCACGCACGTGCAGCGCAAACTCGAACGAGTTCGGCTCGGCCAATTCGAGCGCGCGGAACGGCCTCGTGCCGGGCAGCTCGCCGTCGCGTTCCCACATGCCGCGCAGGCTCAGCGAGAGGCGACCGCTGCGTTCGTTCTGTTCTTGCTTGCCGATCGCGTAGCGGAAGTCGCCAGCGGAGAAGTGCAGGCGCAGGTCGCGGTCGCGGCGCGTGTGGCCGAAGACGATGCAGCCGCTGACGTACGAAGTCGTGAAGTGCACACGACCGCGCACCACGTAGGCGCCCGGACCTTGCCACGCGACGCTGTGCACGAAGGCCTGTCGTTGCTGCGCCTGTCGATCGACGGTGCCCGTGCCCTCGCGCGGACGTTCGCGGCCGACGTGCAGGTCGCCTTCGGGGGTCGCATACCAGAGTCCGCGCACGCGCCGTTCGTCGTAGTCGGTGAGGCTGGTCTCGGTGAAGCCGTGACCGCCGAGGTGGCGCGGCACGGCAGGTGGTGCCGCGATGGTCGGGGTCGGCAAGAGTGGTTGCAGGCACAACCGTGCGAGATCGTCGTGTTCGGCGGCGGTCGCCGCGGCAGCACTCTCGGCGCCGGCGGAATGTAGTGTCGCCGCGCGAGCGGCCAGCGCTTCGAGGAACGTGCGCACGGCCTTGAGCGCAGCGAGCAGCTGCGGGCTATCGGTGCCTTCGAGCAGCGGGAAGCGTCGGCCAGCGATCGCGGCGAACGCCTGGGCGGGCTCGACGGCCTTGCTCGCACGCAGAGCCGCGAGCACCGCGCTCGCCGTATCGGGGCGCCAACCATCGACGGTCGTCGACCACAGTCCTGCCGCGATCGCCGCCTCGTGGTTGCCGACTTCGTGCAGCAGCCGCGTCGCCTCGGCGGCGTGGTCCTGACCGAAGAACGGCTCGGCGCGATGGCGTGCCCACGACCACGTCGGCGCATCGAGCACGAGTGGTCCTGATTCGACCTGGCCGAGATCGCCGTACTTCCGCAGCCACTCGTTGCCCTCGCGCTTGTCGTCGAGCCATTCGTAGCAACCGCGCAGAAAGCCGTCCCACTCGATGAGAAATGCGTCGAGCGATGCCGCGCGGCCCTGCTTGCCATCGCAGAAGTTCTTCGTGAACCAACCGACGGGGTCCTTCTGCCCGGCGCGTGCATTGCGTTCGAAGGTGGCGAGGGCATCGCGGTAGGGCTCTTGGCCGGGCGGGAACGAACGCAAGAACGCGTAGAGTGAGTAGCCCGCAAAGTAGTTGTCGCGGTAGTCGTCGACGGTGCCGGCCAGCAGCTTCTCGAAGTTGTCCTTGCGGCCGTAGCCCTTGTAGTAGGTGTGCGCCGGCGTTCTCGTCTGCAGGTAGTCGTCGACGAACGTGGTGTCGCTGGTGTTCGCGTAGTGCGCCGCCGTCCACTGCGCGTGGCCTTCGCCGTACCAGCCGCCGAGGAACGGCCGCAACACGCCGTCGAAGCGGTGCGTCAGTTCGTGCGTCAGCGTGCGGCCGAGAGCTGGAATGTTGCCCCACGCGAAGCGCACGGTCGTGCGATCGCCGGATTGAAAGCCACCTGCCCACCAGTACGGCGCACCTTCGGTCTCGAGATCGCCGTGCTCGGGCACGATGCGCACGATGCCCAGGCGCTGCGCGAACGGGTCGCTGCCGAAGTGCGAGACGAGCCGCGCGTGGTGTTGTTCGATCGTGCGCGCCGTGGCGAGCAACGTCGTGTGGCCGCAGATCGTCTCGATGCGGTAGTGGCCCTTCTCGCTGAGTGCCTGGCCGGGGTGGTTCCAGTGGTCGTGTTCGTGCGTGAAGGCATCTGCCTGCTTGGGAGTCAGTTGTTCGAGCTCGGCGATGGTCCACACCTTGCCGTTGGCGACATTCGCGGCGGCGCGTTCGTCGAGCAGGCGCTGCGCTTCCTCGGCGAGCTTGCCGACGTCGCACGGCGGAGGGCCTTGCAGATCCTTGAACGTGCCCTGCCGATGCAGAGCGACGAGGATGCGCGCGGCGCGGATCGACTGCTCGAGCACCTTCGCAGCGTCGCTTGGCTGGCCTGTGGTCGGCGTGGTGTCGCCCGCGGCGCGCGGCTTCTGCCGCATGACGCGCTGCAGCCCTTGCAGCACGAGGTCGTAGTCGGGCTCGAACGCTTGCTGCGTCTTGTCGACACCGGTGCTGACGTTCGAAAGTGGATTGGGTGCACCGAGACCGACCGCGAGCAGCAGCTCGGCGGCCCAGCGCACGAGCACGGCGCGCTGCGCGTTTTGCTTCGAGGCCGGCTTGTTGCGCTCGACGAAGCGGCCGAGTTCGGTGATCGCGGCCGCGCGCTGGGCGGCGAGCTTGCTCGCGGATTCGAGCAGGGCATCGAGGCCGCGCGTGGCGCTGACGGTCTTGCGCTGAGCTGGATCGAGGCGGAGCCTGCCTTGCGCGTCGGTGGCTGCGCGCACGAAGCGTTCGGCCCACAGTGCCTGCAGGTCCGCGTCGACGCCGCACGCGAGCACCATGTCGAACAGGATCGCCGTCGATGCCGGATGAAACTCGAGGGCCGCAATCAGGTGCATGCGCGCGGCGGCGAGCTCCCCGCTGGCGAGCGCAGCCTTGCCGGTGCGCCACCGCGCCTGGGCGGGACCTTGTTCGGCAACGATCAACTCGAGCGCAAAGTCCTGCGGCATCGGCGCACCCGGTGGGCACTGGGCCAGCAGGGGTGCGGCGAGACAGGCGAGCAGGCCCATGGGCCAGGCGATGGTCGGCATGCGTCGAGAACGGGGCCGGGCCATGGTCGGGGCGGGTCGGGGGCTTGGCAACCCCGGTTCAGTGGATCGGCGGCGCGGGGGATCGGCGGTGCGGTGGATCGGCGGAGCGGTGGATCGCATGGGTCCACGGTCGAGTGGCGCTTCGGGCGAGACCCAGGCCATCGACCCTGGCGGCACAGCGTGCATGCTTCTCGGATTTCCCCGTGCGCAGCGCGGGCAACGGCCCTTCCCTCGGTAGACCCAATCAAGGAACCATCCCCAATGACCACTCGCTCCGCACTTGCGTTTGCCCCACTCGCCCTCTGTGCCGCCGCCCTGGCCCAAGGCACCCCCGACTTCCTGCTCACCTTCTCGCAGAACGAGTCGACGGTCTCCGGCAGCGGCGGCACGGTGCTGCAGACTCTCCGGCGCAACGAAATCGCGCATCTCCAGTACTCGACGGCCCCGTGCCCTCCCGGTGCATCGGCCGAGAAGTGGATGCCGCGCACCGCGGCCGACGTCATGGCGGGCGACGAGAACGCCGACGGCGCCTACTTCAATCCCACGCTCTTTGGCAGCATCGACGCACTGGTGTCGGTGTCGTTTGCGGGCACGCCCGGCGGCCAGGCGACGCAGCGGTCGGTGTTCTGGTCGGTGTCCGCGCCGATGGGCAACAACGTCAGCCTGCAGCCATTCCGACCCGGTGACGTCGCCCGCATCGTGCGCGGCGGGCCCGGCGACGGCCAGGTGCAGTACTTCATGCGCCAGGAGCAGTTCAACCAGGCTCTGGGGTTGCCGCTGACGACGGCGATCGACGTCGATGCGATCGCGTTCCAGCCCAACTTCGGCGTCTACTTCTCGCTCGACACGGACATCGTCTGCAACACGGCGTGCGGGCCAGTGCTCGTGCGCGACGGCGACGTGGTGTGCGTGCCTGGTGGAGCGTTGACCTACACATCGGATCTGCGCATCGCGGGCGTCGCGCCGATGAGTGCCGTCGTCGTCTACACGGAAGCGCAGATGAACGCGTTCATCGCCAATGCGCAGGTCACGGACCGCTTCGGCGCGTGCATCGCGAACGTGATCGACACCGAGGCGCTCGAGATGGACGTGTTCGGACCGGTGACGACCATCGTGCCGTGCCCCGGCATGATCCTGACGGTGCCGACCCTGATCTTCTCGGCGGAGTCGGGCACTGGCGCAAGCTTGTTGACGACGCAGGGCGGCGGGCAGATCTACAACACGCTGTGCGGCCCGGCCGGCACGTCGTGTGGCTTTGGCCCGACCATGGGACCACAACTCGGCATCCGTCCCGCCGGCCTCGTCGGTGCACCGAGCTTCGTCAACGGGCTGTGTTTCGCACGGACCTGCCGCCACGTGCTCGAGCCACAGCAGCACGTGCTGAACGTGTTCCCCGGCGGCGCGCCGGCCGGCTTCAGCGCCATCGACTACGGCAGCCCGTTCGCGTTCAACATCATCCTCATGGAGATCGTGGCGCCGGTCGTACCGCCGTCGCTGCCGGCGTTCCCGTTCTCGCCCAACTGCTTCCCGGACCTCTACGCACCGTCGGTCTTCGTCTACTGGTGGCCGGCGTTCGGTCCGTGGGGCTCGTTCCCGACACCCGCGATCCCACCCTTCTATGCCGGCAAGGTTCTGTTCCAGAGCATCGGCTTTGGCACGACCTTCGAGCTGAGCACGCCTGCGGTCATCGACGTGCAGTGAGACTTGCTCGGTAAACCTGTAGGAACGCGGCCCTGCCCACACCGGCGGGGCCGCGCTGTTTCACGGGGTAGTCGTGGGGTTGGCGGTCAACGTTGACAACGTGCGCAACGTCAGCAGTGTCGCGACAGCGACGAACGTCGCGAAGAAGCGCACGAGGAAGCCGTACTCGTGGTCTCCGGTTAGCAGCATCGGACCGAGCCACAGTGGGATGAGCATGACCAGTTGCATCCACCGGGCCTTGCCAAACAGCCAGCGCGTGGGCAGCAAGAGCGGCAAGGCGACGCAGAACCAGACGAAGTAGGGCGCGATCGGATTGGTGCGCACGGTGCTCTCGAGGGAATACTCCGGCTCGGCCGTGATGCCGAGAAATCCGAAGACCAGTGCTACCACACCGGCAATCCACAGCACGGCGCGCAGGGCGGCCAGGACGAACCGGGCGACCTTGCCCAAGAACTCGATCTCGGGCTCGCGTGGATTCTGGACGAACGGTTGATCGGGTTGCACGCGCGCATGCTATGCGGCAGTTGCTGCGGAGCATTCACGACCTTGCCGGTGCTGGCGAGGTGTTCGACGCGACGCCTGCGCGCGCGACGGCGATCGGGTCTTTGGTGCAACGGGATCCCTCGCGCTTTTCTGACGGCCGACTCCCGCCCTCCGGCGGGAACCAACCTGCTGCTCGACCTGCCCGACGGCGACAGCAAGCCCGACGACCTCGTAGTTACAGGCTCGCACCTGCTGTTCGTTGCCAACGCACCTGGGCTCGGCCGCGAACTCGGCGCACCGACGGCACTCCGGCTGGCCCGTGTTGGTGCAGGACAACCTCCTTCACTGCCCGACCCCTCCTCCTCGGCGCGCGGATTCTTGGCAGATTGGCTCGATTCGGAACTCCTGGTCCATCGCGAGGATCACCACGATGGCAACTGGACCGGCGCCGACACTCTTCACTATGGATGTGCGGGTGGTCGGCGAAGCTGCGGAGCACTTTTTCGTTGAAGCGCACAACCGTTTTTGCCGCGCGCAACGATTTCTCCAGCCTGAACTAAGATTCTGCTTAACGTGGCGCCTTCCGTTTCGAAGAGGCGCACCTGGAACGTGCCGGCTCGTTGCCGGCAGTTTTCGTCTCGCACCCAGTCTCCCAACTCAGATCTCGCAACTCAGATCTGCCAACTCAGATCTGCCAACTCAGAACCATGACTTACTGCCACTTCCTTCTGCCCTGCTGCCTGTTGAGCACGGCGCTCGTACTTCCGTCGCAAACGCAGCTCGTGCTGCCTGACTACCAGTATCTCTGCGAGTCTCCGACACAGCTCAGCAACACCGGCGCGACCACCTGGTGGCGCGGCACCGGCGGTCGCTTCCAGATCATCTACGAAGCGAGTCACTTCACGAGCAAGGCCGGCGTGAGTGGTCCCGTCACGATCAACAAGATCATGTTCCGCGGCGAGGACGGCGAACCGAACGTCGGTGGTCAGTCGTGGGCAGGTGTGGTCGTGCAACTCGGTTCGACTTCGCTCAACAACACCAACATGAGCACGACGTTCCTCGCGAACCAAGTGCCCGTGATCCCCAACACGACGACTCTGGGTTTGCCCGGCGTGACGGCCGTCACTGTGCTGCCCTCGCTCGGTACGACTCCCAACAACTACAATATCGTGATCGACCTCGCCGCGTTGGGCGCGAGCATCTCGTACGACCCGACGAGTGCGGAGCCGAATCTCCTCATCGACATCATGATGCCGACGGCGGCGACGATTCCCGTGACCTCTGGCGCCGTCATGGCATTCCAGGACTCGATCGGTACGGTGGCCCAGGTCCGCGGCGAAGGCGTCACCACGGCAACCCTCCCCCCCCTGGCTCTCACGGGCACCACGTCGGCGACCCCTCCGGTCGTGGGCATCGAGCTCGCGAGCGGTGGCGGAGACCCCGTGCTGATCCCGGCTCGCAACGAGTACTACGGCGCCGCCTGCGGTGGCTCGCCATCGACGTTCTACCAAACGTTCCTGCAGGGCGAGGTGTTTGACCTCAGCGCGGGACTTACACTGACACCTGACAGCCCCACCGCGCCGACCATCTACACCGTCACGAGCGGTGCTGGCGCCTTCGATGCAACGCAGGTCAACGCGACCCCGGACAGCATCGCGGACGACTTCTTGACCGCCGCGATCCCGCTCGGGTTTACGCTCAATTACCCGGGCGGCTCGACGACGGCCATCAAGGCCTGCACCAATGGCTTCGTGTGGCTCGACACGGCGATGACTTCGAACGACCTGTCGCCCTCCGTCGCCGAGTTGCTCGGCACGACACTGACCTTCACGGCTCGCCTGGCGCCGTTCTGGTTCGACCTCCACGCGGGTCGCAACACGGCGACGCACCCCAACTCGGGCATGCACGTCAAGATTGACACCAGCGGCGGTGCCGGCAATGCGGTCGCCTACGTGACGTGGTTCAACACCGGCATCTTCAATCAGGTGAGTACGCTTGGATCTGGCGGCCATGTCGTGATCCAGATGCAGTGCGTGTTGCGCGAACTGACCGGGGTCGTCGAGTTCCGCTATGGCTCGATGCTGACCGCGCCGTCGAGTGCGAACACGGCATGCGCCATCGTCGGCTTCTCGCGCGGCCGCATCGCGGGCGTCGGCTCGGTCGATCCGCAGTCGCGTGACCTGTCGATCGAGGTGCCGTTCTCGACGAAGGTCGAGGTCGCGGGCGTGAACAATATGGGTCAGACCGCCGTGGCGACGCCCGATGCCGGTGGTGCGCACTACTCGGGTCGCATGTTCGGCGGCCAAACGTTGACGTGGAACGCGAACAACGTGCCAGCAGGTACGCCCCAGATGCTGGGCATCCAGCTCCTCGACATCGGGTCGTCGCGGCCCGGCTTCCAGTTGCTGGGCATCACGGCTCCGAATTGCATGGTGAGCACGACGCTCAGTCCGCTGCTGTGGGAGTTCTTCTTTACGCCGCTGCCGGCATCGGTCGTTGGCACTGTTCCTCTTACCGTTCCCCACGGCTTCCAGGGAACGGAGATCTTCGCGCAGTTCGTCGTGCTCGACTTCACGGCCGGCGCCCCGCTGGTCTTCCGGTCGAGCAACGCGCTGAAGCACACGATCGGGCTCGACTGATCGGCAGGAGCGACCTCGCTGCTCCCAGCCTAGCGGGTTCTCCAAGACGGCCGTTCGCCCTCATCGGGGCGACGGCCGTTCTTCGTCGATGGCGACGCGTGCTTCCGCGGCGGCCACGGACAAGCGAAACGTGCGCCGCGGCCCCGACCGAAGACCTCGAGCTCAGTCCGTCCTTGCCCGCGTCTTTGCCCGCGAACGGGCGCACACCCTGGCCACGAACTGCAGCCCGCTCATGAGGTCGCTCGCCGGCGGCTGCGGAGGAGGTCGCGCGGGTTCGGCTCAGCAAGCCGGCGCTGATTGAGCGCGCCAAACGATGCAGCGAGCACGATCACTGCGCAGTACAGGCAGAAGGTCGAGCACTGGGTGACGAAGGCGCCGAGGTCGAACTGCGCCCCACTGGCGGCACCGAAACACCGGCACAGGATCGCAGATCGAAACCGTGCGCGGGTCAGTATGCAGCGAGTGCGGCGCCTGTGTGACTCGCTTTTGTCTGCAACCCGCGCGAACTTTGGCCGCACGACAGCACCCGGCTATGGTTCCACGCCCCGCATGGCCAAGAACCCTCCCTTTCGCCGCGTGCTCATCGCCAACCGCGGCGAGATCGCGGTCCGCATCGCGCGCGGTCTGCGCGAACTCGGCATCGAGTCCGTTGCCGTGCACAGCGACATCGACGCGCGCTGCGCCCACGTGCTGCACGCCGACCACGCCGTGCCGCTCGGCGGCAACACGGCGACTGAAAGCTATCTCGACATCGGCAAGGTGCTCGCGGCTGCGAAGGCGACCGGCGCGCAGGCGATCCATCCCGGCTACGGCTTTCTGAGCGAGAACAGTGCGTTCGCGCGCGCGGTGCTTGATGCGGGGCTCGTGTTTGTTGGGCCCAAGCCCGAGGCGATGGAGCGGCTCGGCGGCAAGAAGGCCGCGCGCGAGGAAGCGATCGCGGCTGGCGTGCCGGTGATCCCGGGCACCGAGCAGGACGACGGCGATGCGGGTCTGATCGAGGTCGCCAAGAAGATCGGCATGCCGGTCATGGTCAAGGCGAGTGCAGGCGGTGGCGGCCGCGGCATGCGGCTCGTCGAGCACGAGAAGGACCTCGCGGGCGCGCTCGTGGCGGGCCGCCGCGAGGCGAAGGCGTCGTTCGGCTGTGACCGCATGATCCTCGAGCGGGCGGTGTTTCCCGCGCGGCACATCGAGATCCAGCTCATGGGCGACCAGCACGGCCACGTCGTGTCGCTGCACGAACGCGAGTGTTCGGTGCAGCGCCGTCACCAGAAGGTGCTCGAAGAGGCGCCGTCGGCGGTCGTCGACGAAGTGCTGCGGCAGCAGATGGGTGATGCGGCGATCTCGCTCGCCAAGCGCGTCGGCTACGACAACGCGGGCACCGCCGAGTTCTTGCTCGATGAGAAGGGCAACTTCTACTTCCTCGAGGTCAACACGCGCCTGCAGGTCGAGCATCCGGTCACCGAGCTGGTCACGGGCGTCGATCTCGTGCACCTGCAGATGCACGTGGCGGCTGGTGGCAAGCTCGAGCAGTTGCTGGCGGGCAAAGACCTGCGTCCGCGCGGCCATTCGATCGAAGCCCGCATCTGCGCCGAAGCGCCCGAGCAGGGTTATATCCCGGCTGCTGGCCTGCTGCGCCTCGTGCGCGAACCAGAAGGCCCCGGCATCCGTGTCGACAGCGGCGTCTACACGGGATGGGACGTGCCGCCCTACTCCGACTCGATGCTGGCGAAGCTGATCGTCTGGGCGCCCGATCGGGCGACGGCGTGCGCGCGGTTGAGTCAGGCTCTGCGCGACACGGCGTATCTCGGGATTCCGACCAACGTCGACTTCCTGCGCCGCATCGTCGACGACGAGGCGTTCCGCAGCTCGAGGCTGAGTACGAACATGCTCGCGTTGCGCCCCGAACTCGCAGCGGGACCGAAGGGCGATGCCGACGACTTTGCGCTGGCGGCAGCGGTTCTCTGCCAGGCGCTGGCACCTCGCGGTGGAGCGGGCAGTGGCGCCGGTAGTGGCAACACCACGTCGAGCACGGCCGGTTCAACTGCGGTGTGGCAAGACCTCGGCGGCTTCCGACTTTTCGAGGGGGCACGATGAAGCTCAGCAAGGAGTACCTGCGGGATGGCGAGCCGATCGCGGTGACCGCCGAGTGGCTCGAAGGCGATCGCTGGCGCGTGCGCGTCGGCGGCGAAGCGCGCGAGTTCTTCGCTCAGGCGCTCGGCTGTGGTGGCGTGCGCCTGGCACCCGTTGGCGAAGTGTTCGAACGTTCGGTCGTCGCCTACGGCGCACCCGTCGGGAAGTCGTACATGGTCCGCGTGCATGGACGAACGCACACGCTCGAGTCGCCGGCTACACGCCGCGGCGGCGGTGGCGGTGGCGCCGACGGCACGATCCGCGCGCCGATGACCGGCACCGTGCTCGACGTACTCTGCAAGCCTGGTGACAGCGTCGCTGCGGATCAGACGCTCGTGGTATTGTCGGCGATGAAGATGGAACACAAACTCTGCGCCGGCGTGGCAGGTACCGTACAGAGCGTCGCCGCCAAGAAGGACGGCACCGTCGAACAGGGTGCCGTGCTCGCGGTGGTCGAAGCAAAGGCCCAACCAGAGTCTCCCAAGTCGGAGTCCAAGGAGAAACCCAAGTGACCGACCCTCGATACCCCATCGGTAAGTGCACACTGACAGGTTCGTTGACCACCGAGCAGCGGGCGGCGGCGATCGCGCGCCTCGCTGCCGTTCCGAACGAACTGCACGAAGCCGTGCGCGGCCTTTCGCAGGAACAGCTCGACGCGCCGTACCGCCCCGGCAGTTGGTCGCTGCGGCAAGTCGTGCACCACATCGCCGACAGCCACGTCAACGCGTACGTGCGGCACAAGCTGACGATCACGGAGCAGAACCCGCCGATCAAAGCCTACGACGAGAACCAGTGGGCACAGCTCGCCTCTGCCAACGGACCCATCGGCTCGTCCCTGTTGCTCGTGCAGTCGATCCACGACCGCTGGACGCACTGCCTGCGCACGCTGCCCGAGAAGGCGTTCGCGCGCACCTGCGTGCACAGCGAGAGTGGTCCGATGACGCTCGACGACCTCACGGCTCTCTACGCGTGGCACGGCAGTCACCACGTAGCACAAGTGAACACGCTGCGGCGCAGCAAGGGCTGGTGA
>JBDSBS010000923.1:0-2780 GCA_039921435.1 Planctomycetota bacterium
GAGCTTGTCATGACCGCCGCTTAGGGCCGCCGCTCAGGGCCGCCGCTCAGGGCCGGCGGCGGAGCCAGCGGATCAGTTGCGTTCTTCCCACTTCAGAACGCGTTCGAGCACCATGGTGTCGACATCCGTCGACGAGTTCGCCAACGTCGATCGCACGCGGATGCGGATCGTGAAGTCGTGTCGCGCTAGGGGCACACTCACCGGCACATGCAGAAACGCCTGCATCTGCGCAGTGGCTCCGCTCGGGATCATCAGGTTGACGCCACTCTTGTCACCGATCACCCACGGACCGGTCAGAAAGCATGCATCCAGCGGTCCTTCGACCAACTCGAAGGTGACGCCGACCGCATCCGGCAGCGGGTTGATGACCGATACCGTCGTGCCGCCGGAGACCGCTTCACCGCGCACGCTGCGCAGCGGCGCGATGCGCAGCAGGCCAAGCAGGGGATCCGCGCGGCGCGACCACGCGACACTGGCGACCGCACGGGCCGCGCTGCCTTGGCGCGCGAGCAGAACGTGGTCCAACACGAGCCAGCCAGCGCCGCGATCCACGACCTCGAGGCTGAGCACCCGACCCACCCAAGCATCGAGCGGCAGGGCCACTGGTTCCACATGGAGCGCCGACCGCGGGCTCAGCGAGCGCACCACCTGCCCGCCGCACAGCACGTTCACCTCGAGGCCGAGGGCTCGTTGCCCCGCCAGGAACATGACCAGGCTCACGCCGTGTTCGGCTGTGAACTCGCTCGATCGAGCCGAGCCTTGCCCAATTGCACTCTGCCCGTCCTGCTCGGTCGAAAGTTGGCCGGTACCGACGCACGCCATCAACAGCTCATGAGTCGATCTCACAGCGGCGCACCCCGTGCAAGTCCAGGTCAGCCCCTGCTCGCCAGGCTCGAAGGTGGACAACAAGCGCTCGCCTACATACTCCACGCCATCGATCAGGATCTGGTTGGCAGAGGCGCGTGATGAGTCGACTCGGTGGCGCACCGCCAGTCGGTCGCTCGGAAACGAGCGTTGCACGTACTCGCGATCGTTCGCCCGTAGCGGCAGCCAAACATCGTCGTCGACCTTCAGGGCGAAGTCGGCGACCTGCAGCGCTTCGAGTTCCGTGGTTGCCAATGGCAGGATGGCCACATTGACGCCGCGTTGCCGCAGGTATCCCGGTGGCGGATGCCGATCGTGAGCCATTACCCGCATGCTGTTGTCGACATTCGTGGACGTGCGGGCAACGGTCGCATCGGTGAGCCCTAGCAAGTCGACGAACGACAAGTCAGGCACATAGAACGGCAGTACACCGACCGAGTCTTCCGCCATTGCGGCATCGTTTGGCCACGCACCATCGCGCAAGCGTTCATACGTTGCGTAGTTGGCGATGCGACCGCGAGCGAACTCCGCATGCAGTCTGGCTGGAAACGCAACAAACCGATGGTACATGCCCTCCCGCAGTCGCCCGAGGATGGTGCACAGCGGTGGCAGTCCTGGCACGAGCTGCACCCACGAATCCCTCTCCAATCGGTGCGCATACACACCGAGCACCTCGGGCGCGCGCGGCTCAGCTATCGATGCCGCACCCAGAGCATGGCAGTAGACGAGCAGAGGAACGTACGCCGCAGCCGCGAGTCCGTTCGCCCAGGTCGCGCGCTTGGCGACGCTGGGCGACAGCGCGCAACTGAGCCGCTCCACGACGTGCACCAGACCCTTGGCCGCCGGCACCGCAAGCAGAGGCAGGTAGAAGTCGAAGGGCCTGTACTCGAAGTGGTCGCCGCCGATCCGCATGACGTACATTGCATGCAGGGCCACGAGGGCCAGCGGCAGCATCGGCGCCAGGTCGCGCGCCCTCGTCCTTCGCACAACTGCGACGCATGCCAAGGGTCCCCACAGCCAAGCGCCAAGCTCGATCGCGGCGGCGGCACAGTAGATGAACCCCGATTCGTACCACGCTCGTACGTGCTTGGCGTAGTAGGTATTTGGCAGCCAATCGCCGTAGTAGCAGTAGCGCCACACATAGTGGCTCGCGACGACCACGACAAACGGCGCGAGCAGCGACACGACGCGGCCGCGCCGCAGTTGGCCATCCACCTGATCCTGAAGCAGCCGCCAAACCAGCGCACAGGCGAAGACCAACAGCCCCTCGGGCCGCGTCAGTTCCGCTGCGGCAAACACCACTGACGCAAAGACCAGGGCTGGCATCGACGTCGGTGTGCGAGTCAGCACGAACACGCCGAGCACGACCAAGGACGTGAACTGCCGCGTCTCGAGTCCGCTCGTCGACCACACGGCAAAGCTCGCGCTGCACGCGACCAGGCCGAATGCCAGCCAAACGATGCGCGATCGCCACCGTTCGCTCTCGCGCTGAGCGAACCCGACCACGACGGCGAGCGTGCCCGCTGTCATTGTCATGGACAGCAAGTGGGCCGCGGTCTCCGGGCGGAGACCGAGGGCCCAGATGCCCGCCAGCTCGAGGACCCACAACAGATTGGTGTAACCCTCCACGTACTCGCCGCGATTGAACACCAGCCCGTGCCCCTCCATGAGATTGCGGGCATAACGAAAGCTGATGAACGCGTCGTCGCAGAGGAACAGCGACGTGTTGACCTGATAGACGAGCACCGCCAAGAAGGGCAGACAGGCGGCAACCAGGAGGAGACTGCTCGACGAACGGCGCGGCGGTGGGCCTTCGCCCAGAGGGTTCTCGGGTGCCATTGTCTCGCCCGAACTCATATCCCACCGACGAAGCGCGACCAAGTGGGGCCGCGGCTCCGTTGGCCAGGTCGGTGTTG
>JBDSBS010000924.1:0-3986 GCA_039921435.1 Planctomycetota bacterium
CGGCAATCCGGAGGCGGCTGACTGGATCCTCGCCGCGTGGCAGCGCGACCACCAGATCGACCTGGTGGGACCTCTCGTCGAGCTTGGTCGCCAGGCGCGAAGCGAGAACGTACGCGCCGCGATGCGCGCGATCGCCGACGACAACAAGTTCGGCAGGACGTCCGACAGATCCATTCTGCTGCTGGCGTTGTTGTCGATGCATGACGAGCCGGCGCTCGACCTCGTAGCCAAGCTCGTGAACGTGACACCCGCTGTCAGACACCCCTACGCCACGAAGGAACCGCACCCGTCGTCGCCCGGCGTGACACCGTTGCAGTACCTCGTCTACGAGAACCCCGATCCGCCGCACGGCTTCACCGAAGAGGACGTTCTCGGTGTGCTGCAGAGGATCGCGGCGAAGGGTCTCCCGCCCATCTGGCAGCCAGCGTCCTGGTCGCTCGGCGCGATTCCGGATCGCCTGCTCGGGGAGATGGCGCGCCTGGCGATCGAGGGCAACCTGCATCGTCCCGACCAAGGCCAGGTCCGGTCCGATTGGGCATCGGTGGCTCTCTCGCGAGCGCGCGTTGCAGCGGGTCGTGGGGGCCCTTTGCGGGACTGGGCCGCACAGATGCTGCAGCACGAGCAGCCGCGTGCCCGGACGATCGTCATCCAGCACCTCGAGCCCGACGAAGTCGGACGCGAGCGCAGCCTGATCGAAAAGTGCCTCGATACCGACGACGAGAGCTGCGCGTTGGTTGCGGCGCGAGCGTTGCTTCGCTGTGAGCCGCCGCTCGAGGCCGCGCGCCTATTGCAGAACAAGCACGTGCGCGTGCGCATCGAAATCCTCGAGCGCATCCCTGCACTCCTCGGGCCCGCGGGCGACACGCTCGTGTTGCCCCTGACCAAGGACATCGACAGCCAAGTGCGCAATGCCGCCGCGATCCGTCTGGGCGCCCTTGTCAGCAAGGAGGCGGTACCGGCTCTCATCGAGTTGCTGCAAGACAAGAACGGCGACGTTCGAACCTCGGCGGCCGACGCCTTGACGCGCATCCGCTTCTACCACGAGCAGCAAGCGCACTGGGACCGCGTGCTCAAGGGCCTCGACGCGTCGCCGGCGTCCGCCGCCGAGAAGCTGCTGCTGCAAGCGAAGCCCGGCGCCGCGAAGCCACAGCGCCTGCTAGCGATCGAGTCGCTCGGCATCCTCGGCGTTCCCGAAGCGCTGCCGTTCCTCATCGAGTGGACCCAAGACCCCGACGCCGACATCGCCACGAAGGCCAAGGCCGCGGTCACGGCGATCCATCTGAACCCGCGTAGGTGATCGCGAATCCGACCACCGTTCACAGACGCGGTGGCGGTCGGCATCGCTCGAGGCTCTGTGGGCTGACGCGGCCAACCTTGAAATGTTGAGGTCGGACTTCGGGCTTTCGAGGTTGCCTACCGTGCCCGCAGAAAGCTGGGATCCATCCGCCGGCCGGGATTGCCGCCAGGGCTGGGGATTCGGGGCGTGTCCATGCCAACGCCCACCCACAACTTCTTGCCTGCCTGCGTGCCGAGCCGCCGCGGGCTCGTATCATCGCCGCCCCGATGAACGCTCGCACTCGTTGGCTCATGTTCTTTGGTCTGCTGGCCACGCTGCTGGCGCCGCTGACGGCGCAGAGTGGCAGAAACAGCAAGTTCTCGCTGCAGGCCGCGTTCGAGCCCGCGACCGCCAAGCCGGGTGACGAAGTCACGCTCGTGCTGTCGGCGACCGTCGAGTTTGGCTGGCACGCCTACGGCTCGCTCGAGAAGACCAACATCCCGGTCGGCTTGAAGACCAGCAAGCTGCAGCTCGGCGGCCTCGAGCTCGTCGGCGAGCCGCAGATTCCGGCCGGCGAACGCCACGCGACACCGGTCGGTGACTCGTTCCCGCTACCCAACGACTTCGTCGTCAAGCAGAAGCTCAAGGTGCCCGCTGGCGCGGCGGCTGGCGAAGTGACGTTGTCGGGCGCGCTCGATTACCAGATCTGCGACGAGAACATGTGCCTGCCGCCGACCGGCGCCAAGTTTTCGGCGAAGCTGACGGTCGCAGCCGGAGCGGTCGCGGCACCAGCCCCTGTTGCTGCGCCCAAGCTGGGCACGAAGCCCGGCCTCAAACTCGTGCCCGACCCAATCGGCGGCGACGAGAAGGTCACGATCAAGGCGAGCTTCGAACCCGCGACCGTGCGAGCAGGCGAGCCGGCGACGCTCGTGCTCGACGTCACCATCGACGAGCGCTACCACGCGTACGGCACCAAGGAGACGACGAACACGCCGGTGAACCTCGATGGCGGCAAGATCGAGGCTGGTGTGCTCGAGCTCGAAGGCGACCCCATCATCCCGGCTGGCGAGAAGAAGGAGTGGTACGGCACGACCACCTATCCGCTGCCACACCACTTCCAGATCAAGCAGGTGCTGCGTGTGCCGCCGGGAACGGCGCCGGGCGCGCTGCCCGTCAAGGGCCTGCTCGACTACCAGATCTGCGACGAGAACTCCTGCGACCCGCCCGGTGAAGGTGCGTTTACGGCAACGCTGACGATCGAGGCCGGTGCAGCGCGCGTCGAAGCAGCAACGCCGGTGCCGCCGACGCCGAAGGCGATACCGAAGCAGGCGCCGACGTCACCGAAGCCAGCACCACCATCGGCCGGGCCCGGTCAAAGCAACGGCTCGAGCAAGGTGCGCGAGCCCAAGTACACGCTCGACGACGTCGGCAACGAGAACGCGCTGACCGGCAGCCTGTGGAGCCTGATCCTGCTCAGCATCGCGGGTGGCCTGTTCGCTCTCGTGATGCCGTGCACCTACCCGATGATTCCGATCACGTTCAGCTTCTTCACGAAGCAGGCCGATCGGCGGAACGGCAAGGTGCTGTCGCTCGCCATCACGTACGGCATCGGCATCGTGCTGATGTTCATGGTGATCGGCGTCGCCGTCGGCGGTGCGATCATCAGCTTTGCGGGCCACTGGGCGACCAACCTCGTCATCGGCGTCGCGTTCGTCGCGTTTGCACTGTCGCTGTTTGGGTTCTTCACGCTGCAGCTGCCGTCATTCGTGACCAACGCGGCCGGCAAGGCCAGCGCCGCGGGTGGCCTGTTTGGTGTGTTCTTGATGGGCGCGACGCTGGTCGTCTCGTCGTTCACGTGCACGGCGCCCGTTGTCGGTGCGCTGCTGGCCGGCGTCGCCGAGGGCGGCTACGGCCGCGTCGCGCTCGGCATGGGTGTGTTCGGGTTGACGATGGCGGCACCGTTCGTGTTCCTAGCCCTGCTGCCGGGCCGCGTCAAGGCGCTGCCCAAGAGCGGCGACTGGATGACCACGCTGAAGGTCTCGCTGGGCTTCGTCGAACTCGCGGCGGCGCTCAAGTTCTTCTCCAACGTCGACCTCGCACGCGGTTGGCACATGTTGCCGCGCGAGTCGTTCTTGATGATCTGGGCCTTCGTCTTCGTGTTGTTGGCGCTGTTCCTGTTCGGGCTGATGGGTCACCGCGGCGCGCCCGTCGTCGGAACGTCGGCCACGCGCACGAGCGTCGGGCTGGCGAGCCTCGCGTTCGCCTTCTACTGCCTGTTCGGCACGATGGGCTTTGCGCTCGATCCGATCATGACGGCGTTCGAGCCGCCGTATCGGCTGCGCCCCGTCGACGAGCACACGATCGTCAAGGACGACTACGAAGCGGCGACGGCGCTGGCCGAGCGCGACAACAAGTACGTGCTCGTCAACTTCACGGGCTTCACTTGAAACAACTGCCGCATTGTGGAAGGCGTGACCTTCCGCGATCCAGCCGTGGCCGCTCAGCTCAAGGAACGGTTCGTCGAGAGCCGCCTGCACATGGACGGTGACGAAGTCGTGCCCGCGGGCAAGATGGAGAAACACCGCGACCTGCAGGACGAGCTGATCGGCAGTCAGGCGATGCCCTACTACGCGATCCTCGATCCGAAGACCGACGAGTTCTTGTTCCGCGCGCACTTGCGCGGCGGCGACCCCGAAGGTTGGAAGAAGGA
>JBDSBS010000925.1:0-7313 GCA_039921435.1 Planctomycetota bacterium
TCACCTGCACCGCCGCGACGACGACCAACGTCGCCTACACGAGCGGCGTCAACCAAATCGGCGCGGTGATCGGCACCGACGGTCTGCTGCAGGTCACCGGCGGCCCCGGCAAGGCATACCCGTTCGGCGCGTCGTTCGGCCTGCCGACTGCGGGCCGGCTGTGGAACGGCCGCGTCAGCTACTGCATCAACGGCAACCCCGCCACGAACGCCACGGTCGGCCAGGGTTGCATTCGCGAGTTCGCGTCGTTCTACGAGTTCTTCTCGACGCCCGCGGCCTTCGACCTCTCGGGCACGGCGATCACGATGTTCCCGAGCGGCGGCGGCTACGTTGTCGCCCCCGGCGGCTCGTTCCTGCCGGTCGGCACGGTGCAGGCGTCCCCGACCGCGCTCCCGCTCGGTGACGATGCCGCGATCACCCAGCCCTTCACGGTCGGCTCGTTCCCGAGCCCGACCGGTGCTTGGACCGGCGTGACGGTCATCTCCAACGGCGTCGTCGCGCAGGCAGCCGGCAATACGACGGTCGCGTCGCCCGTGCCCACGACCATGCTCGCCGCGCCCCAGACGGCGTTCTACACGCAGGCCGACTTCGATCCGGTGGGCGGCACCGGCACCGGCACCATCTGGTTCGAGGAAAGTGCCAGTGTCGTCACGGTCACGTGGGACGCGGTGGCAAGCTGGAACGTGCCCGGGAGTACCAACACCTTCCAGATGCAGATGTACCCGAACGGCAGCGTGACGATCGCGTGGGTCTCCCTTGCGACCGGCGGAGCCAACGGCGGCGTGCTCGTCGGCTACTCGCCCGGCGGCCCCAGCCTCAACCCTGGCAGCATCGACCTGTCCGCGACCGGCTCCTTGGTGCTCACCGCGATCGACGGCCCACCCGCGATCGCGGTGGTCGCCGGGTCCCGCCCCGTGACCGGCGCGACTTGGACCCTCAACGTCGTCAACCAGCCCGTGGGCAGCACGATCGGCGTCGAGATCCTCGGTGTCTCGGACCCCGGCCTCAACAACCTGAGCTTCCTGGGCCTGCCAGGCTGCGGCCTGCGCGCTTCGCTGGATGCGATCAACGCGTACATCGCGTCGGGCCCGACCCACTCGTTCGGGTTGGCGGTCCCAGCAAACCCCGTGCTGATCGGGTTCGTCGTCTACGCGACCGCCGCGATGTTCGTGTCACCGCCGCCGAATGCGTTCGGCGCGGTCACCGCGAACGCCGTGCGCGGCACCGTCGGCGACGTCTGATCGCCGTTCCGGGTGCGGACTCGCGACGACCAACAGGCTAGACCGCGGTCACCTGGTAGGCAGCGGAAGGAACTGTTTCCTTCCGTGGCCCACGGAAAGAACCGGTTTCCTTCCGAGCACCCGCAGCCGACGGGCGGGAGATTGCCCGCGCTGTCCGGATCCCGTACCGTCGCCGGATCGCGAAAGGCAGATCCGTCATTGCGAGCCATGCCCAACTTCATCATCCAGAGACAACATGCGCACGTCCTACGTCTTGTCGATTCTCACCTTCTCCCTCGCATGCGGCACCGCGGCTGCGCAAGGCGACGAATGTACCGACCCCAAGCCCGTCGCGGTCGGTAGCTACGGGCCCTACACCACCGTTGGCGCCACGTCGTCGGTGCCCACGGTTTGGCCGTGTGAGCCGACGGCCGGAAGAGACGTCTGGTTCGTCGCCCAGGCCAACGCCAACGGCACGGCCACGTTCGACACATGCGGCTCGAGCTTCGACACCGTGCTCGAAGTGTTCGACGGAACGGGTGGATGCGGCGCCCTCCTCAGCATCGGTTGCAACGACGATTCGTGTGGCACGCGGTCGGTCGTGACGGTCAACGTCACGAGCGGTCAGCTCCTCTACATCCGCGTCGGCGGTTGGAACCTGGCTACGGGTTCGTTCGTGCTCAACGTCGCCGGCAACCTCGGCACCGTGTCGGGATTCGCAGACGCCAACAACTACGGAGTCGGTTGCTACAACGGCCGCGCCTCGTTCTACGAGGTCATCCAAAACCCGGCGAACTTCGACCTGTCGAACAGCAGTTTCACGATGCTGCCGTCGGGCAGCGGGTTCGTCGTGACGAACGGCCTGACCCCGTTCGTGCCGCCCACCGTGAACGCCCAGGTGCTCCCCTTGGGCGACGACTCGACGTTCACGGTCAACCTGACGGCGCCATTCCCGATCCCTGGCGGCACGACGCAGTCCCTCGAGGTCTGCTCGAACGGCTACGTGTCGACGGCCACGGGCAACGGTCAGTCCGCCGTCATCAACGTCGTCGGTTTCCTGAACGCGCCTGCCGCCAGCTGGCGCAATTGGCACGACTACGACCCCTCGGTCGGCGGTCAGGTTCTCTTCCAGGAGGTCTCCGGCGTTGTCTACGTCACGTGGAACCAGGTTCCCGACTGGAACGTCCCGGGCAGCGCCAGCACGTGGCAATTCCAGTTCGACACGACGACCGGCTTCGTGACCTACGCATTCCAGCAGATGAGCCTCACTGGCAGCGGCGGCGGCGGCAACGGCCACCTCGTCGGCTACTCGCCAGGCGGCCCATCGCTGAATCCGGGCAGCATCGACCTGAGCGCCGCGATTCCTGCGACCTTTTCGATCCTCGGCACGGATCTGTTCGACCTGAAGCTCGACGCTTCGAGCCGGCCGATCCTGGGCTCGTCGATCACGCTCAATACGACCAATGTCCCCGCAAATGCGGGGATCGGCCTGCAGCTGTTGGGCTTCGTGCAGATCAACCCAGGGATCGACCTCGCCGTGATCGGCATGCCGAACTGCCGGGCGTACGTTCAGTTCGTCGCGAGCATTGTCCTCTTCCCGAGTGGCGGCACGGCGGCGTTCCCCCTGAGCATCCCGAGTTCCGTCGGGTTCGCGGGGCAACAACTGTACGCGCAGTCGGCGATGTTCGCCGCGGGCGTCAACGCGTTCGGCGCGGTCAGCAGCAACGGCGTTGACCTGCGCCTCGACGTGAACTGATTCGGCGCTCTCCTCGCGCGCGTCGCGCGATGCGTCGCGCCGCCCTCTCGTCACCCGCCGTTAGGCGCTTCGAGACATTCAATGGGCCTTCGCAGGTGCAAAGCCGCGACGTGCGGGATGGCTGCGTCGTTCCCGACGGCGACGCGAAGGCCGCAGTCCGAGTAGCTGCGATCCGGTGGGCTTGGTTTCGAACGGGAGTCGAGGCGGCCTACCGGATCGTCGCTTGGATCGTGTCGGTGACCGCGAAGGCCACGCCGAACAGGCTCGATCCGCAAGCTGCGGTCGCCAGCAAGTCCGCCCCCTGGAAAGCGAGCGTCAGGCCGACGAGGCCGACGTCGCGCGGCACCTGCACGTTCAGCGTGGTGCCGAAGTTCGACAGCAACAGCGGCAACTGCACGCCTTGACGGCACTGGCTCGCGGGAAACGCCGTGCACAGCAGCTGCGTCGGGTTCATCGGCACACCGACGAGAATGAACGGCAGCGCGCGGTGGCCGCTGAGCGTAACCGTGAAGAGGTCGTCGAGCAGCGTGCCGCCGGTCACCGCGAGCTGCGGCTCGGCGAAGTGGAACGGCACGCAGCCCGTGGCGACCACCGTGAACGACGTGCCCGGCTGGCGGCCGTCGTAGAACAGACCTTGCACGTCGTAGTCGTTGGAGCCGTCGCGTTCGTCGGTGACGACGAAGTAGCGCGTCAGCGCGCCGCCGCTCGTGCCCATCGCCGCGATGCCCATGTCGTCGTGGTCGAGCGGGGCGGTCGCGATCGGCACGTGGCCTTCGTGGCACTCGACGACGCTGCCGTTCACGCCGAACGTCGCGCAAACCGGCTTCGGGACAGCACCTTCCATGTAGGCGACGACGAACCGCACCCCATCGCTCGCGATCACCGGCTGCTGCTGGTCGGCGCCCACCGTGATCCCTGGCTCGAGCGTGGTGAGGTTGCTCTCACTGCCGAGCAGCGAGTAGCCCGAAGGCGTGCGCTGGAACGCCCGCCCGAAGATGTCGTGGTGGCTGCCCTGGTCGCGGTCCCAGACGACGAGCCCCTGACCGCCGTTCCACGCCACGTCGACATGGCGGTCGTCGTCGAACACCGAGCCGGCGATCACGGTCGGCTGCAGTTCCTGGCCGAGCGACTGGTTCAGCACCATGAGGTGCACGTCGCCACCGAGACAGCCCGACGCCTGGCGGTTCCAGGTGATCGGCCAGTCGTGATCCGGCGGCATGGCGGCAGCCACATGGGGCGTGACGCAGCCCGCGCTGGTCACGAGCGTAAAGGGGGGGCTGGCACTATTCCCTGAGAGCTTCATGCCCCGGATCGCAGGTGGGAACACAGGCGTCTCGTAGACGGAGACCACGAGGTAGGTGCCCACCTGGCTGCCGGCGACGTCCGGTCGCAGGAAGACGTCGCCGCCGAGGAGGAGCCCCGTGAAGATCGTGACTGCACCAAACGGCGTGGCATTGGCCGCGCCGATGCGGCGGGCGACGATGTCCCGGCTGGTCTCCTGCCAGACGACGCAGAACTCGCCGGTGCCCGCGGTCACGGACCGGGCCGAAGCCACCGCCGGCTGATCGGCTATGGCGCCGCTGGTCTCGAAGAAGTCGGTGTCGAGGAGAACGCCCGCGGAGTTGAACCGCCGCACCTTGATGTCCGTGTCGAGCGCGGAGACCCGTTCCTCCATCGCCACGCACCAGCGCGCGGAGTCGGAGTCGAAGGCGACGTCGGGGTTGCGGTTGTCGGCGACCTCGTTGCTCGCGACCCCGATCGTCGACACGAACGGATCGACGAGCAGCGGGTAGGCGGCACCCGGCGGCAGCTCGATGCGGATCGCGCCCGCGGCAAGAGCCGTGCGCAGCGCGAAGCGGTCGCCGTCCGGCTCGATCGCCACGGCGTTGCCGTAGACGACCTCGCCCCAGCCTGCGGCCACGAAGTGCAGGCCCTTATCGTCGCTGCCGACGTACTGCAGGTCCGTTTCGATCTCGATCGTCAGCGTGTTGCCGGCCGGCCGCTGCTGCAGCACGAAGCTCTGTTCGGCGCCGTCGGGCCGCAGCTCCCAGCGCTCCTCGACGCCGGGGTGGCGGAACACGAAGCCATCGCCGCGCCGTTCGGGTGCAGCTTCGCCGAACCCCGCGAGGCGGAAGCCGAGTGGCCAGGCGCGCGGCGCGCGCCAGCCGAGCAGCGGCACGTAGCTCGCCCCGGCCGGGCCGAAGCTCATTTTGTAGCGGTCGCCACGGCACCAGTAGCGGCCGTCGCGCGCCGGTTCGCCGTCGATCCACATGCCGTGGAACGGGGTGGACAGGAGGATCTGCGCCGGTGGTGCGGGCTCGATCGGCGCGGGAACGGAACTCGGACCCTGGGCGAGCAGCGCCGAGGACACGAACAGCAGACAGGGCAGTCGCAGCATGGCCCCAAGGAGCCGCCGGTGCTGACGCCCTTACGTCGACGTCGCAGGATCCTGCTTCGCCTTCGCCGCACGCCGGCCGCCGATCGGCCGCGACCAGGACGATCCCAGGGAGTGGCAGCCGCTTGGATGTGCGCGTGGACGGAGGCTCGACGGAGCGAAGAACAGTCAGGTGCGGCAGTCTTGGAACACATCGTCACGCATCGGCTGCGTCGCTCCCAACGGCGACGCGAAAGCCGTAGTCCGAGTAGATGCGATCTGGTGCGAGGCTGCTCCTTGCCGCGCAGCGGCTGACACAGACTTGATGACGGAGGGTAGGCGGAGCAATCTGTAGTTTCGGCCTCCTCGCCTGGGATCAGATCGCTGCAGCGTTTCGATGTCGTGCAGAACGCGAAGCGCACGATGGCCGATCTGCCGCGATGGGACCTCTGGGATCTGCGACTGCGGATGCAGGTCGCGGCGGCGCCGGCCTTTCGCAGCCTCGCGTTTCTCGCCGTCACGGCCACGATGGACATGCGCGCCGACCGTACGATCACTGATGCGATCCGCACCTATCGAACCGGGATCGTGGCGTGCGAAGAAGCGGCACCCGTGTTGTGGGCGTCGCTCGATGGCGCCTGCGAACACCTCGATGGAGAACTGCTCGACTGGTCGCCCGACGGCGCCGCGTTCGTCATCGCGGAGGCAGCCGAGCCAGGAACGACTTCCCCACGGCGTCGCCTCCTGATCGTGTCGGCATCGGACGGAGCCGTGCGCCCCGTGTCGCTGGCGGCGATGCGATCGACAAGGCAGTGTGGACGCGAGCCGGACAGCTCCTGGTGCGCGCGCGACCGAGTCTCGACGCAGTCAACGGTGCAGTATCGCCTCCCACGCAGCCGGCGAGATGGGACTGGTGGCGGCTCGATGGAATCGATGCCCCGTGTTCGCTCACCGCTTCGATGCCACGAGTTCCCTCTCGCCTGCTCGCCACGCACGCTCCGGATCGCTTGCTCGGCGCCGTGGACGGCGCGCTCTGGGCGATCGACGCGAGCCGCGATGCGCCGGTGCGGCTCGCGGCATTTGGATTCGCCGGCAGCGCCTCGCCGAGCTTGCTCGCGCCGTCGTCAGACGCCAACCGAACCGACCTGCTCGTCCAGGGCCGAGCGAACGATCGCACGGCACTCGTGCACGTCACCGCACGCGATCTCACGGCCGAAGACAGCGCGACGATCCGTGCCGTCGCATTGCCGTCGGCGACGGCGACGATGCTCGATGGCGATCCGCGCACTGACACACTCGTCTTTCGCGACGACACGCCGGCGGGCACCGCGCTCTGGACGACGGATGGACGAGGCGCCCACGCCCAACAGCGACTCGCGTTGAACGCCCATGTCGCGCACATCGCGGAGGGGCAACGGTTCCTGATCCCCTACCGAGGCACCGATGGCAACGAGCTGCAAAGGCTCGTCATCGTTCCACCCGGCTATGCAGTCGGCAAGCGCTATCCCGTCGTCGCCTGGGTGTATGTGGCCTCATGGTGCGCAACACTGACATCGCGCTCGCCAGCAAGAACAGCACGCGCCCGCTCAATCTGGAACTGCTCTCGGGTCACGGCTACGTCGTGCTCGTTCCCAGCGTGCCGCTACCGTCGTCGGGCAAGAGCGATCCGTGGCTCGAGATCCCCAAGGGCATCATGCCCTGCGTCGACAAGCTCGTCGAGCTCGGCATCGCCGACGCGGATCGCCTCGCGGTCATGGGCCACAGCACCGGCGGCTACACGACCTACGGGGTCGTGACCTATTCCAACCGCTTCAAAGCGGCCGTCGCGCTCTCGGGACATCCGGATCTCATCAGCCTGTATGCGCAGTTCTATCCCGGCGAACGCATGAGCGATCGGGCCCATGAAGGCCTGGCGACCGTCTCGTTCGACGAAGGTGTACCGCTGAACCTCGGCGGTCCGCCC
>JBDSBS010000926.1:0-3926 GCA_039921435.1 Planctomycetota bacterium
GTGCGCTGGCGAGCGAAGCAAACCTCAACCCCGATCCGGTGGGTGATCAGAGGGGCGGGGCCTTCGACCGTGGGGCAGAGTCGCATGGAACGGGTGGTTGGTCTTGGCGCCCCGCAGGCGCCGCGGCTGGGCGGAAGCTAGAAGAGTACGACGGGCGGGAAGCCGGTCAACCGCGCGTCGGGCCCAAGCACTCTTTCCAAAGATCTCGGCACAGCTCCACCGCGGTCGGTGCGCAGTGGCTAGATCGGGATAGTTCGAAGCACACCGGGCCACTGTAACCACCAGTTCGTAGAGCGCTTAGAACGCCTCGGAAGTCCACGTGGCCGGTCCCCGGAAGCCGGTGTTCGTGTTCGCCGGTGCGCATGTCCTCAAGGTGAACTTGCGCCAGATGCGGGATCGCGGAAGCGACAATCGTCGGCGGATCGCCTTCCCATACGGCGTAAAGGTGGCCGACGTCGAGCGTGAGCCGAGGTGCCGCCGCCCCCAAAGCTGTCCGGACCCGGTTCCAATCGCCCACCGTTTCGACTGCCATGCCGGGCTCCGGCTCGAGGGCCGGTTCGAGTCCTTCGGCCCGGATGCGGGCGCAGGTCTGGCCGATGCCGTCGAGCAACCACTGCTCTCGATCGGTGGATGGACCGTGGTCGATGCCGGCCCAGAACGACACGACGCGCGCGCCGAGGCGCCGACCCATGGCTGCGGTCCGACTGTAGAAGTCCAGACGCCGCTGCCGCGCTATTGGGTCCCGCGTCATCAGCACGGGCTCGTGCTTGTGGGCCGGATCGAGCAGAAACCTCGCCCCCGTTTCCATAACGGGCAATAGACCGAGGTCACGCAACCGACGGCCGAGCTCGTCGAGATCCGCGTCGCTGGTGCGGTCCGGATCGAGGTGGCAGGTGTCGGGCGTGATCGCCACGGCTTGGTAGCCATTGGCCGCCAACAGCGACAGAGCGTCCTCGAGGCGGTGGTTTTGCAGGCTGTTGGTGTGGTAGCCGAGCAGCATCGCTGCGGGCTACTTGCCGCCGCCCATGCGGATGCGTTTGGTCAGCTTCATGACGGCGCCGTATTCCTTCTCGAGGGTCATGTACTCGGCAGGTTGGGCCCAACCCTCCATCTGCGCCTCCTCCTGCCACCGCAGCGAATCCGCCAGCAGCGTTTCCACCTTCTCGAGCGCATCCTTGGCCTGGGCTTGCTTGTCGCGCGCCTTCGAGTTGTCGCCCGCGTTGCGAGCCGTGACGCCTTCGTTGTACAGGCCCTCGGCGAGCACGCGGCTCGAACGGATCTCCGCGAGCGTTTCGGGCGTCAACGGCGGCGCCGGCCGCGTCGGGTTCTTGCCGGCCTTCGCCCCTGCGAGCGGCACGGGCGCCGCAACCGGTTTGCTGGCCGCCGGTGTGTTCTTGGCGCCGGGCGTCGCATCACCCGTATCCGGACCCTTGCGGTTCATCATCACCACCAGGGCAATGACGACGGCGAGGCCGATGCCGCCGAAGATCAGCGGTTGTGAGTTGGAGCTGGACGACTTGGCGCTGCGACCGCTGCTGCGGCTGCGCGAGGGGGTGCGGGAAGCCATGAGGGCGTCACGTTCTATCCGCCCTTTCCCGCAGCCGGAAGGGTCGGACCGGTCGAGGCCCGGCTTCCACGTGGCCCGCTCTCCTGGGTCACTCCCGTGCTCGCTCCTGCGGTAACTCCTGCGCTCACTCCTGCTCTCTCACTCCTGCTGGCACTCCTGCTGGCACTTCTGCTGGGCCCGCCGCCGCAGCACCGCCAAGAATCCGCCGTCGTGTGCGCCCGCGAGGGGCAAGGTCAGATGCATACGCTCCGTCGTGCATGCGGGCGTGCCCGGTGCCGCCAGCACCGCGGCGACGACGTCCTCGTTCTCTTCGCGGTCGATCGAACAGGTCGAGTAGACCACTGCACCACCAGGTCTGGCCAATGCGATGGCCCGCGCCAGCAGCTCGCGCTGGAGCCCCGCCAGCTCGGCAAATGTCGACGCCGTCAGTCGCCGTCGCACTTCGACGCGCCGGCCGAGCACACCGCTGTTCGAACACGGCACGTCGGCGAGTACCGCGTCTGCCTGCGGCAGGTCACCCACGGCATGCACGATGCGAACCGTCTGCTCGAGGCCGAGCCGGACCGCGTTTTCGCCGATGCGGGCGCGACGTTGTGGGTCGGGATCGAACGCGAAGACCATCCCGTCCGGCCGCACGCGTTCGGCCAGCAGGCACGTCTTGGTGCCAGGTGCCGCACAGAGGTCGAGGACCGTGCTGCCCGGCCCGCACGGCACGGCCTCTGCCGCCAACAGCGCGGTCGGGTCCTGAATCGCGAACTGTCCACTGCGGAAGGCCGCCGTGCCGAATGGTGAGCTGCCGCCCGTCCAGAGCAACAGGCGCGGGTGAGGCACAGGCTCGCACGCGACGTCGGCTGCCGCGAGCTCGGCACGAAGCGCATCGCGCTCTCGGTCCGCCGCGACGCGCAAGAACACGCCGGGCACTTCGCTGGCCGCCTCCGCAATCTGACGGAGTTCGTCCCTGCCAAATCGCTGCTGCCACCGCCGCATGAGGAAGTCGGGCAGCGAGTGCACGATCGCAAGACGTTCGGCCTCGTCCGAAGGCAGCGGTTTTGGCATCTCGAGCGTGCGGCTAGGACTCAGCGCGAGCTCCGTCGTCACCGCCGCGGGATCGGCTGCGCGCAGAAAGACCCGTTCCGTCAACCGACGCAGCATCGCGTTCGCAAAGCCCTTGTTGCTGCGCACGAGCTCCACCGTCTCGTGCACGGCTGCGCGCGCCGGCATGCCGTGCACGAACAGCAGTTGGTAGGCGCCCAGCCGCAGCGCCGTTCGCAGCAGCGGGTCCTTGGGCAAGCCGCGATGAGCCAGACCGTCGAGAACGAAGTCGAGCAGGCGTTCGCGCCGCACGACACCGTGCGCCAGTTCGAAGGCCAAAGCCTGTTCGCGCCCGGCGAGGGCCGACTGATCCAGGGCCGCGCGCAGGCGGTCGCAACGGCCGCGATGCAAAGCTACGAGCGCATGCAGCGCCGCTGCGCGGGCTGTCACCATCGGTGCGAGCCCGATGAGGTGCTAAGGGTCGGCACGTGGATTTGTTGGCATTTGGGGCGAGTCAGCGTCGTTCTGGCAAAGCGCGCGGACGCAGTCGAATTGGCGATTCGATCGAGGTAGCGCAACGCAGGCAGGGACGGCGATGGCCGTTCCAAGCTGCCAAGTACCAAACTGCCAAGTAATAGACGTGCCGACCCTGAGCCCTAACACCTAACACCTAACACCTAACACCTAACCACACCTAACCAAACCGCGCGTCGGGGGCGATGTGGTGGCCGCGCACGAACTCACCCGCGGTCATGTTGCGCCCGTTGTCCGGCTTGATGCGCGTGATGCGATACAGGTCCTTGCCCGTGCAGACGCGAATGCCCTCTTCGCCCGAGGACTGCAGGCCACCGGGAATGCCCATGCCATAGAGATCCTGCTCGACGGAGCCTTCCATGACGATGAAGCGCTTGTTGCCAAGGCGCGTCTGCGCGCCGGGCTTGGGGGTCATCGCGCGCACGAGCAGATCGACCTGCACGGCCGGCAACTTCCAGTTGATGACGCCGTGCTCCTTCTCGACCTTGGGTGCGTAGCTGGCCTTGCTGTGGTCCTGGGGCTTGTACGTTGCCTTGTCCTTTTCGATGAGCGCCAGCGCCTCGAGCAAGGCCTGCCCCGACAATTCGGCCAGCCGCTCTCGCAAGGCTCCGCTGTGCTCCTTGGGATCGATCGGCGTGATCTTCTGCAGCAGGGTGTCGCCCGCGTCGAGCTGTTCGACGATGCGCATGATCGTGACGCCCGTTTGCGTCTGGCCGTCGCGCATCGCGCGCTGGATAGGCGCCGCGCCGCGATACAGCGGCAGCAGGGAGGCGTGCGCATTGATCAGGCCCTT
>JBDSBS010000927.1:0-2897 GCA_039921435.1 Planctomycetota bacterium
AGCCTCTCGTCGAGAGGTCTGGCCCGGACCGAGTCAATGGAGATCGTGACCGCCGGAATCAGGCGGTTTCACGCCACCGACGACACCCGCAGTCGGCGCCGAGCGGCGGCGCCGACCGGCGGTGGCTCCTCGCGCCGAATTGATGGCACTAAGTTGGCACAGGCGAAGGGCAGCCTGACCCGCGTCGCTCGTAAGTCTCTGTCGGGAATGGAGCGGGTGATGGGGATCGAACCCACGACATTCAGCTTGGGAAGCTGACGTTCTACCGCTGAACTACACCCGCGTGCGCTCCGCATCACGGCTTGCGACCGCGACGCGCGCCACCGTAGGGGACCGCTCGCGCGTTCTCAAGTGCCGCCCCTCAGCGACTGGCGGTCGACGCGAAGCAGCAACCAAGCCGCATCTCACCGCCACCGCTCGACCGCTCCGCCAAAACCACCACCCCATTCAGCACGGCACTCCACCCGGCAATCCCGCAACGATCTGCGCCCACAGCCACCCCGACCAACCCGCACCTTGCGCCCGCCGGCCCCGACAGTCCGCTCCCAGCATGCAGGCCGCGCGTTCACTCCTTCTCCTCACACTCACCCTGTTCGCCGCGTGCCGCCTGACGCGCCCCTCCGAACTCCCCGCGTCCGCCGAGTGGCTCGTCGCCGTCAAGAGCTGCGCACTGTCAGCCAGTCAATCATTCTGGAAGAACTGGGCGCATCACGCTTGAGTCGACATCAAGCGGGGCACGACCAACCCGACCGCTCCAACAACCCGACCGCTCCAACAACCCGACTGCTCCAACCAACCCGACCACGCCAACCCGCACCACCAACTGGGAACGCATGGAGAGCGGCGGCCCGTTCGGCATCGTGCAGATGGACCTCACCGACGAAGAATCCCATCTCGATCACCGGTTCGACGACCGCGTCGTGCGGCTGCTCGGGTGGATCGATGGCGAGGCGGCGCGCTCGGCGATCGCCAGGATCGACAGCGTGCGCGGCGAGTTGGGCGAACGCTACGACACCGACTACACGATCTGGCCAGGGCCCAACAGCAACACGTTCGTGCGCGAACTGCTCGCGGGCGTGCCCGAGCTCGGCTTCGTCTTCGATCCCAACAGCGTCGGCAAGGACTACAGACCGTGGCTCGGCATCGGGGCACCCGCGTCGGAGACCGGTGTGCGCATCGACACGCCGATCCTCGGCGCCGCCATCGGTCTGCGCGACGGGTTCAGCTGCACGTGCTGCAGCTGACACTCGGGATCTCGCTCGACCCACCCGGTCTGTCACTGCCGTTCTTGCCGCAGATCCCTTGGGGCTGTTCGGTGCGGAGCCGGCGCGGCTCGTGCCGCCCGAGATGCCGGGCGAGCTGCATCTCGTGCTCGATGCGGCCGCACTCGACGGGCCACGGCGGCAGATCGGCGTGTTCGGGCCCGAGTGCGGGCTGTGCATCGCTCGCGCCGACCAACGTGCGTGGTTGCGTGTCGACGGCAAGCTCGGCCCGCCGAACGCAGGGCTACGTTCGCGCGAGCTCAAGTTCGAGGTGACGCGGCACGAACAGGACGGCGTCTACGGCAACGGCGTCAAGATGCGGCTCGACCCCCGCGGGCCATCGGTTGAGCAATGTCTGCAGTGTGGCGAGGCCGTGATCCTGCTCGATCTGCGGGCGACTGACGATGGGCGCGTCGCGGTCGGAGCGCGCTGCTTTGTCGACCCGCGACAAGAGTTCGAGGCGCTGCAGCGGTGACGAACGCGCGCCACGGCGCGCGCGGCCTCTACGAGTTGACGAAGTGGTCCATGCCGTTCGTCAGCACGATCGCACCCGTCCCCACATCCACCGTCGCCGCCTGGTGAACGAGATAGAACCCCACGACGCTCGGATTGTTCGGCAGGTTTGCCGCCAACACACCCTGACCCGCCGCATCCAACACGCCGCCCGCGTACACCACCGGCCCGTTCAACCGGAACGTGCCCGCGATGCCCGGAATCGCCACGGGCGACGGCAAGAACCCTACCCCGGCAGCGAGCACCCACAGGTCCCCCGGATCCCCGGCGACCGTCATCACGGTGCTCCCGCCGATGTTGTAGTTGTTGCCCGACGCACCGGTATCGGCGCGATTGCGCAGCGTCGGCATGCCGCTCCACAGCAGTCGGAACGAGATCGGGCTGTCCATCGAAGTCGCCGTCAACGCGTTGTTCTGACCGGATCCTGGCCCGCCAAACACGTAGGCCATCTGCGGGCGATCGTTGCGCGGCGGGTAGGAGGTCTTGTTCATGGTCACGAACTGATAGGTGGGCGCTTGCTGCACGACCTTCTTGACGTCGAGCAGCAACGCGCTCACGCCATCGTGCACGTAGGGTTGAGTGAACTGGATGCCGACCCACGCGGCCGACGAGTAGGCAACCTGCAGCGACGTCGCTTGCAGCACTACAGTCGGCGTGCCGACGATGTTGTTGGCGAACGTGTTCGACAAGCTGGTCGCGGGCGTCGGGCTCGCGCTGATCTCGAGCGATGCGTAGGTGACGGTGCCGGAGGTCAGCACGCAGAGTTCGATGCCGGTCAGCACGGCGCCGGGACCGGGCAGCTCGTTCGCGGGCACGAGGATGTGGGCGCGGGCTTCGGCGCCGGAGCCCGTCGAGAACACGCCGAACGGTGAGTAGTTGGCGTTGCCGCTCTGCACGGACTCCTGCGGATGCGCAGTCAGGTTGGTCTGTTGGGCGGGGAGCAGGGAGACGGCGCTGAGGGCGACGGCGATGGCGAGCAGTTGTTGCATGGGTGGAACGAGGGTGGGGCCAGCCGAGAGTAGAGCCAGCCGGGAGTAGAGCCAGCCGGGAGTAGAGCCAGCCGAGAGTAGGGCCAGCCGAGAGTAGAGCCAGCCGGGAGTAGAGCCAGCCGGGAGTGTAGAC
>JBDSBS010000928.1:0-7498 GCA_039921435.1 Planctomycetota bacterium
GCCCTACCAGTACTACCGCGATCAACACGGCGGCCAGGGGCCGCGGCGAGTGCTCGTGCTCGGGGCAGGCACCGGCAACGACGTGCACATCGCGCTCGCCAACGGCGCCGAGCAGGTCGTCGCCGTCGAGATCGATCCCGAGATTCTGCGACTCGGCAAGGATCTCAACAAGGCACGGCCCTACGACGATCCGCGCGTGCGCACCGTCGTCACCGATGCCAGGCAGTTCGTCGGCAGCACCGACGAGACCTTCGACCTCATCGTCATAGGCACGCTGGACTCGCAGACGCTGCTGTCGGGCCAGGCCAATCTGCGGCTCGAGAACTACGTCTACACCGTCGAGTCGTTCGCCAGCATGCGCAGCCGGTTGGCGAAGGGCGGCATGGTGGCCGCCTACTACTCGGTGTTCAAACCGTGGCTGTTCGGCCGCATCTACGCGACCGTGGCCCGCGCGTTCGACGGCCAGCTCCGGTTGCTGTCGAGCGAGAACGCCTTCCTGTTCAACTCGCTGGTGCTGGCCGCGGTCGATCTGCCGGGCTTTGCGCCAGATCCTGCCCAGCAGCGCGAGTACGCAGCCGCCATCCCCGCGACCGACGACTGGCCGTTCAACTACCTGCAGGAACCGACGATCGCGACGATCTACCAGTACCTCGGCGCCGTGTTGCTGCTGCTTGTCGCGCTGTCGGGCCTGCTCGTGCGGAAGCTGTTTCCGGGCACGGGCGGCCACCTCGACTTCCTGCTTCTGGGCCTCGGCTTCACGCTCGTCGAGTCGGCCGCGATCGTGCGCATGGCGCTGCTGTTTGGCAGCACTTGGGTCGTGCACATCGTCGTGTTCCTGACCGTGCTCGTGATGGTGTTCTTGGCCAACCGCATGGTCATCATGGGCAAGGCGCCGAGCCTGCGTCTGGCCTGGCCCGGCGTGTTCGTCGGCATCGCCTGCAACGCGATCGTGCCGCTCGAGTCGCTACTGGTCTTGCCGTCGCTGCTGCGTGCGCTCGCGGCAGCACTGCTGGTCGGCATCCCCGTCTACTGCGCCTCGGTCTGCTTCAGCCGCCTGTTTGCGAAGTCGCCGGACGTCGGGGGTGCCTTCGGCATGAACCTCGTCGGCCTCATGGCCGGCGGCATGTGCGAGTACGTGTCGATGGTGATCGGCATGCGCGGTGTCTGGTGGGTCGCGGCCGCGGTGTATCTGGCGGCGCTGCTTTGTTCGCGACGCCGCGGCGCCCTTGCCGTCTAGTCGTGGGCACCGGTTGCCGAGGCGGACCGACTACGACGCCCGACAACTTCGCGCTCCGCGCTGGTAGCCTGTCGCCCGCGGTGCCGAACCACTCCCCGATGACCAGGTTCTACGCGTCCTTTCTCGTGCTCGCGCTGCCACCGGCCATCGTGCTCGCGGACCTGGCGCTCGCCTTCGCTCGCGGCTACGAGACGGGTTCGAGCCTGTGGGTTGCAGCCGTCGCCATCTGCGGACCATGGCTGGCCGTCGCGGTCTGGCAGGTGTCGACCCGCCGCCGTCGGGAGTCGTTCCTGCGCCGCGGGCCGCGCTTCGCTGCGCTCTCGGTGAGTCTGTGCCTTGGTTGGTTGCTGATGGAGCTCTGCCTCAACGCGGTGTTTGCGCCGCAGCTCGTGTTTCACCTGGCGCCGAGCCACATGAAGCACAAGTTCCACGCACGGCCCGAGTTTCTGCGCGGCGTCTCACCCGAAACGAACTACACGACCAACTCGCAGGGAGTGCGCGGTCCCGAGTGGCCGGAGCGATCCCAGGCGATGCGCCTTCTGTGCATCGGCGGCAGCACGACCGAGTGCCTGTTCCTCGACGACCGGCAGACCTGGCCGCAACAGGTCGCCGAGCGGCTCGCGGCCGATGGCGGCCGCCCATGTTGGCTCGGCGACGTCGGCCGCAGTGGCTACGCCACGAGTGATCACCTGCAACTGCTCGAGAACGACGCGCTGCTGAACCAGCTTGATGGCCTCATCTTCCTGATCGGGATCAACGACCTGCAGCGGGCGATGAAGGGTCGCCGCCTCGACGTGCCGTTCGGTCTGCACCCACTCTACGAGCGCTCGGCGGTGTTCCGCCTCATCGACCAAATCCACAACACGCGCCGCACCCGCCGCCGCCACATGGACGAGACGTCGGATGGCAGCAACTACCCGCTGCGGCGCCAACAGCGCGCTGCAGCGCGCGTGGTCACCTCGCCGCCCGACTTGACGGCGGCACGCGCACAGTACCGAAGGAACCTCGACGTGATCGCCGATGTCTGTGCACGACACGAGTTGCGCGTCTGGTTCGCCACGCAACCGGTTCTGTGGCGCGCCGGTGTCACTGCCAAGGACGAAGCGACGTTTTGGCTCGGCGTCTTCGAGGACGGCAGCAAACCTTTGACTGCCTGGCTCGCACAACAGATGGCGGCGTTCAACGACGTGCTGCGCACCTTCTGCCGCGAGCGCAAGCTCGGCTTGATCGACCTCGAATCACTGAACGGGGACCCCGCGTGCTTCTACGACGACTGCCACTTCACGATCGAAGGTGCGCGGCGCGTCGCCGACCTCGTGGCCGCGGCAGTGCGCGAGCGTTGAGTCGGCGCCCGCTCAGAAGTGGGAAACAATCGGTTTCCCACTCTCTGCATGGCCGCGTAGGCGGCCATAGAGGGCAATCTGAGAGCCTGTCTCGTGATTTCCTCTCAGGCTCTCAGCCCGCGGCGTCGAAGGCCTTGCGAATCCACGCCAACAGCTGCTTGTCGACCTCCTTTCTGTCGGTCAGCCAGACCTTGTACTGGCACATGCCGCCTTCTGGCATCGCGACGAGTCGCTCGGTCGCATCGACGCCGCGCATGTTGAGCCCGATCTCGAGTCGACCCTTCGAACCAGGCCCCACCATCGCGAACTGCTTCTTGCGGCGCAGGCTCACGTAGGCCTTCTTGGGCGCGATCTCGAAGTCGCCGAGTTTCTCGATCTGTGCCATCGCCGCGTCGTGCAGAGGCCGCAGCGGCGCCTTCGACCCTGCGTAGATCTGATCCAGCGCATCCGGAGCGGCGCTCCCCGCACCGTCCGGTTTGGCCGCCGCCTCGGCGCTGGCGCGGAACGTGTGCACCACGATGTTGGCGTCACCGTGGCCCATGCGCAGGTCCTTCTTGAGCATCGCCACCATCTCGCCGTGTTTGGCGAGTGAGCTGCCGCGCAGCAGCGCATGCAGTTGCTCGATGGTGCGGCCGGTTCGTTCGACGATGTTGGTGAGTTGCGTCTGCAGGGCTTTGTCGACGTTGGTCATGGCGATGAGTGAAAGTGAGTCTGCCCGCAAGGTAACCAAGCCGATGCCATTGCTCGCGCACTTCTTCGGCACCGCCGCTCGAGCGCCCGCAACTCGGCAACTCGGAGCCCACATTGATCGCTTCTCGGCTGCGACCTACGCTGCGAACTGCAACGGCTCTCCCGCTCCCGTCACCGTCCAGGTCCAGTGCTGCGTCAACGACAACTTTCGCTTCCTGCACCGCCTGACTAGCAAGGGCTGACGAGCAAGGGCCGGCGGCTCGTCACACCGAAGCGAAGAACTACCTGTTTCCCGAAGGGCACGGTCTGTGGCCCTGGTTGACCCGCACCTGATACCTCGTCTACTCGATCCGCAAGGCGCTGCTGAGTTGGCAAGCTGCGAGCGAACGAGCGTGGAGCCGATCAACCAGAAGCAGACGGACGCGACGCAGAAGTCGACGATGTTCTTGGCGGCGACGTTGATGCTGTTCTTGTTGCGCACCAAGCCACTCTCGAGACAGCAGAAGCCTGCCTGCATGGTGATGACGAGCACCGCGCAGGCAAGCACCCAGCCGATGTCGAGCAGTTCGCGTGCTTCAATACGCCCCCTGACGCTCTGCATCGACGGCGCCGACGCGGGGGTGAATCGTGGAATCCCGGGACCGTCGATAGACCTCGCATTGGCCCTACTGGCGACGTTTCAGGCCAGCAGTTCTCGGACCACGCGACCGGCGACATCGGTGAGCCGGAAGTCGCGGCCCTGGAAGCGCCAGGTCAGCTTCTCGTGGTCGAAGCCGAGCAGGTGCAGCATGGTCGCGTGCAGATCGTGCACGTGTACGCCGCCCTCTTCGATGTTGTAGCCGAAGTCGTCGGTGCTGCCGTGCGTGTGACCCTGGCGCACGCCAGCGCCGGCGAGCCAGATCGTGAAGCAGCGCGGATGGTGGTCGCGGCCGTAGTCGTTCGCAGTGAGCTTGCCTTGGCAGTACGCGGTGCGGCCAAACTCGCCACCCCAGACGACGAGTGTGTCGTCGAGCAAGCCACGGCGCTGCAGGTCGGTGACGAGTGCCGCCGACGCTTGATCGGTCTGCTGGCACTGCCGCGTGATGCCAGCCGGCAAGCTGCCGTGTTGGTCCCAACCTTGGTGGAACAACTGCACGAAGCGCACGCCGCGTTCGAGCAGCCGGCGCGCGAGCAGGCAGTTCGCGGCATAGGTACCGGGCTGCCGCGCCGACGCCCCGTAGAGCTCGAACACCGCATCGGGTTCGTTCGACAGGTCGGCGACTTCGGGCACGCTCGCCTGCATGCGGAACGCGAGTTCGGCCTGTGCCGTGCGCGCCGTGATCGCGGGGTCCTCTTCGCGGGCGAACTGGTCGTCGTGCAACTGGCGCAGCGCATCGAGCTGTGCCCGCCGCGCCGCGCGACCTGTGCCTTCGGGGTTGTCGAGGAACAAAACCGGCGAACTGCCGCCGCGGAACTGCACGCCCTGGAACTCGCCGGGCAAGAAGCCCGTGCCCCACAAGCGCGAGTAGAGCGGCTGGTCGCGTTGCCCATCGTTACTGACCATCACGACGAACGAAGGCAAGTCGCGATTCTCGCTGCCGAGGCCGTAGGCGGCCCACGCCCCCATCGATGGACGGCCGCTGATCTGGCTGCCCGTGCAGAAGAACGTGATCGCCGGATCGTGGTTGATCGCTTCGGTGAACATCGTGCGCACGACGCAGAGCTGGTCCGAGATCTGCGCCGTGTGCGGCAACAGGTCGCTGACCTGGAGGCCGGCGCGGCCATAGCGCTGGAATCCCGTGAACGAACCCGCCATCGGCAGGATGGCCTGGTGCCCGCTCATGCCCGTGAGCCGTTGACCGCCGAGCACGGACGGCGGCAATGGCTCGCCATGCCGTTGCTGCAACAGTGGCTTGGGATCGAAGGTCTCGAACGGCGATGGGCCACCGGCCTGGAATAGGTAGACGATGCGCTTGGCGCGGGGCGCGAAGTGCGGTCCGCCTGGTGTGCCACTTACCGGCGCAGCGAAGCAGCGCAGCGCCATGGCCCCGAGTCCCAGCGACGTTCGCTGCAGGAACGCGCGGCGCGCGAGCAAACGAAGTGCGCGTTCGAAGGCACCTTTCATCGCACCACCACCACGGCGTCGCTGGCCATCAGCATCGAGGCCACGAGAAGCAGTGCTTGCTGCGCATCCTGCGTCGTGGCGTGCAACGTTTGCAGCGCCGCGAGTTCTGGCGCACGCGGTTGTCGCGCGGCGAGGCTCGCGAAGACGAAGCAGAGGCGTTCGTCGGTCGAGGCCTGTGGCAGTTCGCTCAGAGCGCGCTGCGCCAAAGCGGCCGCACATTCCGTGAACACCGGGTCGTTCCAGAAAGCCAACACCTGCAGCGGCGTGTCAGTCGGCTGCCGGCGCGCCACACACGTCTCGCGACTCGGCGCGTCGAGCAGGCTCATGTCCGGCGGCGGCGCCGTGCGCTTCCGATAGGTGTAGAGACTGCGTCGGTGCGCATTCGGACCGGTGTCGGGCGCGTAGTCCGCCCCACCCCACGCGGCGCCCGCATCGCGCCAAAGGCCTGGCGGTTGCCATGGCTTGCAACTCGGCCCACCGACCGCGGTCTGCAGCAGTCCCGCCGCGGCGAGCGCCTGGTCGCGAAGCACTTCGGCGCTGGCGCGAAACGACGGGCCGCGCGCGAGCAAGCGGTTGTCGGGATCGGCCTCGCGCAACGCAGCGGTCGCGGTCGACGACTGGCGGAACGTCGAAGAACAGACGATGCGGCGCAGCATCTTGCGCACGCTGCGTTCGTTCGCGAAGTCGCACGCCAAAGCATCGAGCAAAGCCTGCTGCGACGGCCGTTCGCCGAGCTTGCCGAAGTTGTCGGGAGTCGGCACGAGCCCATGGCCAAAGCACTGAGCCCACAAGCGATCGACGACGACGCGCGCCGCGAGAGGATGCAGCGGGTCGTTAAGCCAAGCCGCGAAACCGAGGCGGTCGGGCGACCACTTCGCATCCCACGGCAGCACCGCCGCCGGCACGTCAGGGAAAACGCGCTGCGAGCGATCCGGCTGGTCGTAGGCGCCGCGACGCAGCACGAACCGGTCTGGTGGATGCGCATGCGACGCCATCACCATCAGCTCGGGAATGGCTTCGACGAATCGGTGCAGCGCCGCGCGCGCATCGTGCACGGCTCGATCGGCCGCGAGTACGGCGGGGCTGTGGTCGATGCCGTGGTCGAGCGCTTGCGCCGTCGTCGGCTTGCCACTGGCGAGCAGCGCCACTTCCGCCACCGACAACTGCTGCGCGAACAGTGCAAACGACTCGAGACGCCCGCCCACGAACCCGTTGTCGCGATCGCGGCCGCCGAGTTCGAGCGTTCGCACGGTCGCTGGACCCGCGAGCTCGTCTCGCACGACGTCGACATCACAGGCCTTGCCATCGACGAAGACGGACAAGCCCGCGGCGCGTGAGCTGCCGTCGTAGGTAAAGACCACGTCGCACCACCGCTGCAACGGCAACTCCTCGCGCGTGCGCACCGCGATCGCCGAGCCGGGCCAGTGGTGCACGATCTCCCAGCACAAGCGCCCCTGCTTCAGCAGCACCTGGTACCCCTGCGTGTCGGCGTCTTCGGTGTAGTTGCTGGTGTGCAGCACGACGGCGCGCTCCTTGCGATCGGGACACCAGAGCAGGAGGCGCACGCTGAACGCATCATCCCGCGTGAACGCAGGCAGCTTGTCGATGCGAACGCGCGCGTCGCCGTCGCACGCGATCGCCTTGCCGTCACGGCCGTCGACCAGCGGGCACAACGCAGGCACGCTCGCTTCCCGCTCGGCCACTTCGTCACGGCACAGGTGCGCCGTAGTCGTGGCGAACAAGAACCGCGCGATCGGCGTCGGCGCCGTCGCGACGATTGCGTACACGGAACGTATCGACGCGGCCCCTTCGGCGGCCGCTTCCCGTTCTCGCTCCGCCGCCGCCATCGCCGCCTGCAGCCGCACGACCTCGGCGTCTTGCTCCGGCGTCGTCAGCCGCAGCGTCGGTTGGGGCACGGCACCCGTCGAGTACGGTGTCAGCCCGGCGTCGTCGATCGCGAAGAAGCTGCCAAGCGAGTAGTAGTCGCGCTGGCTGATCGGATCGAACTTGTGGTCGTGGCACCGTGCGCAGCCGATGCTCAGGCCGAGGAAGGTCGTGCCAATGTTGTTGACGATGTCGTCGAGTTCGTCGTAGCGGTGCTTCGCGACCTCGTTCGCGGTGATC
>JBDSBS010000929.1:0-4714 GCA_039921435.1 Planctomycetota bacterium
CCGTTGGCGATGTTCAGCGCGTCCATGGCGTCCTGGAACGCGGCCAGGGCTTCGCCGAGTTGTTGCAGCAGCAGCGGATGTTGTGCGTGTTGCGAGGTGTGCGTGTCGTAGCCACTCTGGCGCACGAAGAACACCTGCCGCTGCACGCCAAGCCCTTGCCGCGCGGAGATCATGCGCGCCACCATGTGGAGCTGCTTGGCCAGGTTGTCGGTCGGAAAGCTCGTGCTCAGCGGGGCAACCCCTGCCAGCGCCGTCTGGATCGCCGCATGGACCGCGAGCGCTTCCTGCTGCATGGCGGCGACGTGACGCTGGAACACGTGCGGGTACGATGTCGCTTGCATCTGGAGCAGCGTCTGCAGGCGGCGAGCGCCATCGCCGCCCCAGGTGGCGTAGATGCCCGCGCTGCCGTCCGGGCTCAGCGAGAAGGGTCTGACGGTCTGGCCACGCAGTAGCCGGGCCTCGCCGACGATAGAAATGGCTGGCGACAAGAGGCTGTTGCCGTTCATCGCGAGCACGAAGTCGGCCATGCGTCCGGCCCAGCCGTGTGGGGTGTTGTCGAGCGCGCTCGGCAGTTGCCACAACGTGCTCTGGTCGCTGTGCGAGAAGAGCTGAGCCGGCAATGGTACGGAGTTGCTCAGGTACTGCGTCTTCGTGGTCGGCTGCAGCAGCGTGCCCACGTTGGCGACGACCGACAGCCGCGACGACTCGAACAGGTCGCGCAGGGCAGGTGCCGCGGGATGCACGCCCCACGCTCGATTGCCGGCACCGCTGCGCGGCGCGATCGGCAGCAGGCTGTTCCGCGGAATGGCCAATGGCCCGCGCGAGGCGGCGTAGACATTGTGACCCGCGAGATCGCTTGGCACGACCATGTTGAACGAGTCATTGCCGCCTTCGAGGAAGATGCAGACGATTGCCCTGTATGTCACGCCACCTACCTCTGCACGAAGAACTCGGGGGATGCGGCGACCAGGTAGATCGCGTCCATGGCTCGCAGATCTGGGTTGCTGATCTGCTGCAGGTGGCTCGTCAGGATCGAACGCAGTGAGCCTGACATGGAGCCCATGAGCAATGCCGCGTCCAGGTAGTCGAGAAGCCCGTTGATGTCCGTCGCGAACGCCGTTAGCAAGGTCAGGTCGATGTTGATCGAGCCTTGTTCGAACGCGACGGAGTACCAGCGATTGACCGTCGTGATCGCCGTGCTGTGGTCGAGGATCTGCGCCTCGGGCGCATGCAGCCCAGCTTGAGTGATCGGCCCCGGCGGTGCGTAGTCAGGCCGGAAGAAGTTGAACACCGTGCGCGCACGCAGAGCAGCCTGCGCGAAGACATAATCGGGGTTGGTGAACGTGTAGGCGCCGCTCGGCGTCGTCGCTCCGAACGCTCGCCACAGTGCCGTCTGCATCAACAATGGCTCGCGGATCTTGCCGAAGTCGGGGTTGGTGAGGTGGCCGGTGCGCGCCTCCGGATCGAGCAGGATGGCGCTCACGACGGCGCCGAGGTTGCCGCGAACGCCCGCGCCGTCGTCGGCCCAGACGGCGGCTACGCGCCCGACGTAGGCAGGACTCGGATTGCTGGTCACCAATCGCTGGATCAGCTGTCGACCGAGGAACGGGCCGACGTTCAGGTGTTCCGTGATGGTGTCGAGTGCGTGCACCAACTCGGGTGTCGTCAGTTGACCAGCGGGGAAGGGTTCGCCCAGTACGAGCTTCGCTTGCTGGTCGTGAAAGGCCTCCCACGGCTCCATGGGCAAGTAGTTCGCATTGTAGTCGAACCAGCCGAAGGCTCCGTGGTAGTTCCAACCGGTGAACACGTTGGCGAGAGCGACGATGTCCGGCTGGTGATAGGTGGGGATCGGTTGCCCGGCGTTGTCGAGCATGCGCTGGCCATTCTGGTCGAGCTCCCACAGGCCGACCGAGAACAGCTGCATGATCTCGCGCGCGTAGTTCTCGTCAGGTCGCGTGTTCGCGATGGGGTCGGGCCTGGCGTTGCGCAGATGGCTCAGGTACCTGCCCATGATGGGGCTCAACGTCACGTGCTCGAGCAGCTCGCGGTATGTGCCGAACGCGCCGCGCACGAGGATGTCGTAGTACTCGGCCACGCCGCACACGTCGCCCACGAGTGCGTCGGCCACGTCCGAGACCACGAGGATCTCGCTGAGGGCAAACGCCACGCGCTGGCGCAGTTGGTCAGGAGCCGTCAACACGCGTTCCCACCAGATCGCCTGACGGTCCGACGGCTGGGCCTGGCCGAGATCCTGCAGAGCAGGGCGATGCAGCGTGGGTGGCATCGCGATCTGGTCGGCGAGCCACGCCGGGTAGCCGACCTGCAGCAGGCGAGTCAGGCCCGCGGGGTCGGGCCCGAAGGTCGCTTGCGTCAGAAAGCGAAGCGGATCCATGCAGAGGGGTTTGAAGTGCGCAGGCTCGGCATGAGCAGCATCTACGCAGTTCCACCGATGGCATGGCTTGTCCGAGTCGTCGATTCCCTGGCGAAGAATGCCTCTGCCTGGCCTCGATTTCGAAGTGTGGTGCCAGCGATGCGCGCGTGCGCATTGCCTCGGCCGCACGTGTCTCGCGTATCGATTTGTGCAGAACTCTTAGTGCCGCGCGGTTGCAGGTTGTGCGCCGCGGGGTTGTACGCGCAAGAAAGTCTGGTTCCGGTCGGCGCGCGGGGATAGTTCTCCAGGTGCCTGCCAGGCGCGGTCGGGGACCGGCAAGAGCGACGCGCGCCGAGAATTCTTTTCGAGCGTTCACCCCGGAGTCGCCCCCCGACAAGGAATTGCCGATTGCCCCGTCGCGAGCCTCGCTCGCGCCGGGGAATCCTCATGCCCGGCGCCGCCAAGCATTCCCCCCGCGCGCTGCGCGCGCGGGGGAATGGTGGAGGCGGCGGGAATTGAACCCGCGTCCCGAGATGCTCCGTCCTGGGCCTCTACGCGCGTAGTTCGTCGTTTGGTGTCATCGCGAGCGCTCCGACGAACAGGATCGCTCGCGACCAGCTCGACTGTTTCTCACCGCCGGTGGGCCGAGCAGCCACCGACAACCAGCCTGCTGTGTAGCGCCTTGGCCCCCCGCAGGCGAAGGGACATCGGCGTCGTTGCTTAGTTCTTAAGCAGCGAGGGAGTAGTGCGTGTTGGCACTTGAGTTTTTCCGGTCGGATTTACGAGGTGCCCGGCCCTCGGCGCGCCACCACAGGTCGAGTCGGCATCCGGTCGAAGCCGATCGCCCCCATGTGACGCGCGGACTATCGGCGAATCGCGCGCGCGAGACAAGGGCCAGTACCGCGCCGGTGCAACACGCGCTGTCTTGGTATGCTGCGGCGAACCCCCTGGTCCGCCACCGAAACGGAGTGTGATGCGCGCCCGCATCTTCCTGCTGTCCCTCGTTTGGGCGTCGTGTTTGACTGTCCTGCTGCCCGCACAGGTCGCCGCGCGCGATGCCGAAGAATCGAATGCGATCGCGCAGGCGATCACGCTGTGGGTGCGCGACTTCGAACGCTGTCGCATCGGACCCAAGGGCGTGCTGCGCGGCGGCGCTGGCCTGCAGCCGGCCTACGTCGCGGCGGCGGTGCGCGCAAAGCGCCTTACCGAGTCCGACATGGAGCGGCTTACGCACCTCGACGCGCTGCAGAAGTTGCTCTACTTCGCCGAGACGCATCCGTCGACGGAGCTCGCCGATGCGGTGCTCGGACTGGCGGCGACCGGGCTCGAGACCGCGTTCCTCGATCACGATGCGCTCGAGCTTCGCGAACTGGGTCACTGGTCGTTGATGCGCATGGACCATCAGGGCGCGTGGTTCCTCGTGCTGCGCGCGGCGGCGGGTGAACAGGTGCCCGTGTTCCTCGATGCTCGCCGTCCCGCCGAGGACAAGGGCGAAGATGGCCTTGCCGTGGGACCGGCCCGCCGCGTCGCCGCGCTGCGCCTGCTCGGCATGAAGGCGTTGCCCGTGTTCCGCAGCACGATCGAAGCGGCGCTCACCGACCCCGATCCGCGCGTGCGTCTGTCGGCGGCCGAGGCCATCGAGATGCAGCGTCGCCCCGACTCATTGCCCAAGATCGTCTGCGCGCTGCAGGCCGAACGCCATCCCGTCGTCGCCCAAGCGCTGGTGCGGCTCATGTTGACCTTGCTGCGCGCAGCCGGTCCCGATCTCGAACCCGCTGTGCGCGACGATGCGATGCAAGAAGCCATGGCGCTGTTCGGCCGCGCCGGTTGGCGCACCGACATGGACCTGCTCGACCTCGTCGAGACGTTTCCCGACAAGAAGGCGATCCCGGCGCTGATTCGCGCGCTCGACCTCGAGAGCAAGGCGCCCGATGCGCTCGTCGCCGTCGTCAACGAACGCGCCTCGCCGAGGCTGCGCGAACGCGCGGGCAGTCTGCTGCGCGCGATGACCGGCGCCATCATTCCTGTCACCGACCTCGCGGCGTGGAACCAGTTCTGGCGCGACGAGCGGGAACGCATCGTTGTACCACACCATCTCAAGCAAGAGCGGGCCGATGGCACGCGCGCGGCGTTCTTCGGGGTGCCGGTGACCGGCGGCTCGATTGCGTTCGTCATCGACACCAGCGGTAGCATGGACCGCGCTCCGGCGGGCACGGCGGCGGGTCCTGAGCGGCGCTCGGGCGGCAACACGAGGTTGCGCGCGGCCAAAGAACAACTCGTGCTCGCGGTGCAGGCGATGCCGCCCGAGTCGCAGTGCATCGTGCTGACGTTCGCGACCAAGGC
>JBDSBS010000930.1:0-11424 GCA_039921435.1 Planctomycetota bacterium
GAAGCCGCGTGTCCACGCGGCTCCTGGCGGAGCAAACGCCCGGTACTCCGAGGCCGGTCGCATCGCCTCGCGCGCGAGCTGTGGCGACAGCCAACTGTCCATGCGCCACAACGCGAGCCGCAGCTTCTCCTGCAAGTCGGCTTGCCCCCGCGCTTGCACTTCGTCGCGGTCGAGCCGGTGCAGCGTCACCGTCAGCCACGACACGACCGCGATCAGCAACAGCGCCGTGGTGACGAACCACGTCCATGCCTTCACACGGTATGTCTTCACGACGCACCGCCGGCAGCGAGCATGTAGCCCTTGCCGCGCACCGTCAGCACGACCTCGGGGCGATCAGGCGGATCGGCGAGCTTCTCGCGCAGGTGCACGACGTGCATGTCGATCGCGCGCGTCGCCATGTCACCGGTCAGGCCCCAGAGGCGTTCGAGCAGTTCCTTGCGCGCAATGGCCCGACCGCGGTTCTGCACCAGGTAGCGCAGCAGCTCACCTTCCTTCTCGGACAACTGCACGCGCGAGCCGTCGACGCGCACGACCTCGCGGCGATCGAAGTGGATCGTGCGGCCCGCGAGTTCGATGCTGCCGACGTCGGACGGCCGTTCCGCACTGCGGCGCAAGACCGCGGCCACACGTGCGAGCAGTTCCTTGCTCGAGAACGGCTTGACGACGTAGTCGTCGGCGCCGGTCTGCAGACCGTGGATGCGATCGTGCTCGGCACCGCGTGCGGTGACCAGGATCACGGGCAGCGCCGGGCGCGCGCGACGGATCTCGCGCAGGATCTCGAAGCCATCGCGGCGCGGCAGCACGACGTCGAGGATGGCGAGGTCGAGTTCGGCCGCCAGCGCCGTGTCCATGCCTTCTTGCCCATCGGCGCAAGCGATCGCCGTGAAGCCCGCAAACTGCAACGCATCGACGAGCCCACGCCGGATGGCGGGGTCGTCTTCGACGACGAGCACGGTCTTCTTGGCGATCACAGTATCTCAGCGTAGCCCGAAGCGGCGGTCCTCGGCGACAGACTCGTGGCAACGCATGCAGCTGGCCACGCGGCCAGCCGCCGTGACGAAGCCGTTGCGGTCGATCGTCGCGTAGACCCAGCCTTGGTCGGTATCGGGTGTCTCGGGTGCCAGCTTGTGCATGACGAACAGGCCCGCGGCGTCACCGCCGTAGAAGACCTTCTCGCCGTCCTTGCCGACCAGCGCCGACATGTAGCGCTTGCTCGCTTCGGTTGCCTGCGTCTGCTGCCCTTCGATGCGGGTCCAGGATTGCTTGACGAGCGTCTGGCCGACCTTGGCCGGCTCGCCGGGCTTGATGTAGTCGAGGCCGTCGGCGAAGCGCGCATAGAGCAGGTAGATCTTGCCGCCGTGTTCCCTCTCGGCCGCGGACACGCGTGCCGGCGGTGCGGGGATGAGGCAATCCTTCGGCGCCACGCGCGCCGAGCCCGTAACGCGCACGAACTGCTCGTAGTCGCGCACGGCTTGCTTGATGACCGGCACGAACGGGGAGTCGACGTCTTTCGTCGCAGGGGCCGGGGGCGTCGCGGGCCCAGCCTCGGGCACGGGCACGACCTGACGTTGGAAACCCTTGGCTTCGGCCTGCTGGCGCACGGTCTCGAGCACAGCCTGCTCGAACAGCTTGCTGCCGGCGTCGCCGAGCTTCTTCATCTCGGCCTGCACGTGCGCATCGCGCTGCTTGCCGAGTGCGTCGACCTTTGCCTTGAGTTCCGCGCGCTTCTTCTGCTGCGTCGTCACGTGCGCACGCAGCTGCTCGATCGAAAGCGCGCGCAGAGCCTCGGGCAGGTCCTCCTTCTTGACGTCCTCGAGCTTGAACTTCGCGTCGCTGCAGGCGTCGACGAGGTCCCAGTGGCCGTTGTTGTAGAACCCACTCGCCTTGGTCTGGCAACGCTGCGCTGCCGCCGCGCCATTGAGACCGGCGGCGTTGCTGTCCTGTGCCACCTGGTTCTGCGCCAAGACGAGACCCTCGGCACCGTAGGGCACGTAGGTTGTGTTCATCGCCGTGCTCAGCTCCGTGAGCTGCGCGTCGAACGGCGTCGTGATGACGATGCCGTTGTCCTGTTCGATCGTCGCGAACTTACCGTCGGCCAGCATCGCCACCTCGCGCCAGGCGCGTGCATCCGGGTGCGTGAGGCTGCCGCAGTAGATCGAGTTGACAACGATGCCCTTCTCGATCGCGGCCTTGCTCTGGCTGGCGGTCGTGAAGGTCGGGTCCTGCGTCGCCGCCTCGTTGCCGGCGACGAACAGGAGCTTGAGCGCCTGCGGGTCCTTCGACCACTCGAGTTGCTCGAGTGCGGTGTGCACGACGCGAGCGACGTACTCCTCGCCACCGTTCGTCGTCAGCGCAAACAGCTTCTGCGACACCGTGTCGAGGTCGGTCGTGAAGCCCGTGTCGACGCGCACCCAGCCCTTCTCGGCATCGTAGGCACTGCAGCCGTACGTCAGCAATGCCACGCGCAGCGACGGGGTGGGCTTGAGGGTCGCCATCTCGTTGACGACGGCCCAGAGGTTTTGGCGCGCGGCGTTGAGCAGCCCGTCCATGCTGCCGCTGATGTCGAGGCAGATGACGAGATCGATGGGCCGCTGCGTCTTCGAGGCCTCGACCACGGGGGCTGTGATCACCGGCAGTGCGGGGGTGCGCACTGGCGAGAGGGTCGCTGGCGGCAGACCTTGCGCAGCAAGGCCGCTGGCGAGAGCTAGGCAAGACACGAACTGGTAACGGATCATCGAACGATCTCCTTGGCTTTGGGATTCTCAGGGTCTGGGGTCTTGGCTTCTGGGGTCTTGGCTTCTGGGGTCTTCTCGGGTTGCGCTTCCGCTGTCGGCGGCGCGATCAGCACGTTCTTGCCATCGACTTCGAGCAGCAGCTCGCCGCGCAGCGACAATACGCCCGCGCGACCTTCGCCCTCGAGTCGCTTCAGCAGCGCCTGGAAGCGCACACTGCCGAACGCGACGTGTTCGTCGGGTTCGAGGCGCTTGTTCATGACGCTGTTGCTGTCGATCCAACGGTCGCCGCGGCGGTAGAACGCGCGATCGCAGATTTGCTGGATCGCCGTCGTCTCGACGCGGTTCATGTTTTCGTCGAAGTAGCCATTGGTCGGGTTGGCATACGTCTGCGCCTTCTGCGCCCACAGGTTGACGCCCTGATTGACGGCGCCAGCGCCACTGCGCGTGTCGACGGCGCGGGTATTGAGTTCGTTCTGACATGCCACCGTGAGGGCCTTCCAGTTGCCCAGGTCGCTGCCCTCTGTCGCCAAGAATGCGGTGTACTCGCCGAGCACGCCAAAGCGCGTGGAGAGCCGCAAGATCTCGTCGCGCAGTTCGCGCAGACGCGGGTTGGCGAACGGATCGGCGCCGCGCGCACCCAACGGCGCACCGAGGTCGCCGCCCTGCTGGCGCAGCTCATCGACGAGGAACGCGATCTGCCGGCTCGCCCACAGGCGCGGCACGAAGGCGTGTCGCGTCGAGGCACCGCGCAGCGGCAGCACGAACGAATAGCGCTTGGCGCCCGTCGGCGTCGTGCCCGTCAGTTCGAACCGCAGGTCGTCGTCGCCGCGATACTGGCCCAGCACGACGAGCTGGTCGCCGACGAAGACGTCGGGCAAGTGCGCGGGCAGCATCTCGGCTGTGCGCACGACGGCTGCTCCTTCGGCATCGACGGTGCGCAGCGCCGGCTCCGCGAGCACCGGGTGGTCGAGCCGCGCGAACGTGCGTGCGACCTTCAGTTCGACGTCTTCTTCGGGCAGCACGTAGGTGGTGACCGCGCGCGTCGTCTCCGCGATGCGATCGAGCAGCGGCACGTTGACGTCGTTGCCGACGCCAAAGCAGAACACACGCCTCTTGTGCGCATTGCCCGTCTCCACGAGCTTCCTGAGGTCCTCTTCGCGCGTCAAACCGACGGTCGGCAAGCCGTCGGTAAGGAACAGCACGAGCGGCAGCGTGTCCGGCAACACCGGCGCACGCAGCGCTTCGAGCAACGCGTCGTGCAGGTTGGTGCCGCCATGCGTCCGCACGTTGGCTAGGAACGTGCGCGCTGTGGCCAGCGTGCTCGCTGTCTTGACGACGGGCTGCGGGAACGCCGAGGTGACGTCGTTGCCGTAGTCGATGAGCTGGATGCCCTCACCCTCGGCGAGCCCTTCGAGCACCTGCAGGGCCGCCGCCTTGGCCTGCTCGAGCTTGCGCCCCGCCATGCTGCCCGATCGGTCGAGCACGAGCGTCACTTCGCGGCGCAGCACAGCACTCTGGGTGGACCCGTGTTCCGGCTTCGGCGCACTGGCGAGCAGTAGAAAGTAGCCGCCGCCGATGGTCGGATCCGGGTAGGCAAACAGCGCCGCCGTCGGCGTCTGCGGATCGACTGCCGTCGTGTAGCACAAACGGAACGCGCCCGGATTGCGGCGACTCGCGTCAGCGATCCGCACGAGCATGTTCTTGTCGCTGCGACGTTCGGCGATGATTTCGTGGCTCGGCGAATAGCAGAGTCCGATCGCGGCGCGCGCCTGCAGGTCGACGGTGATGGTCCACGGCACGTCGCTGCCGAGCGCTTCGCTGCGCGGCAGCACGTAGTCGACGCGTTCGCCGTCGACCTCGAGCACGTGGTCGTAGGTGAGCCGGAGAACCTGTCGACCGCAGGCCGGCACCGGGAAGACGCTGCTGCGCAGGCAGCGCATGCCGACGAACTCGAGCAGAGCCGGATCGCGCAGGCGCCGCGTGATCTCGTCGTAGAGCTGACGCGCTTCGTCGCGTGGCATGATGCGGGCGGTTGGTTCGGCAGCGGCGCCTTCGAACGCGAAGCTCGACACCGCCGCGTCGTCGGGCACGGGCAGGAGCAGCACGGCTTCCTGTTGCGTCCCGGCCGGGTTGTGCAGTTCGATCTGCAGCGTCGTCGTGGCGGCGCGATCGTGGATCTGAACCTTGGCGGCGGCGCTGACGATGCGCACCGGTTGGGCACCGAACGGCGCGAACACCGCACGGCCCGGCACGACCCACTGGTGGGTCCAGACGTGGGTCGGGTGGGGCGCTTGGGCGCGCAGCAGCGAAGCGGTCAGAAGCAGGATCGGCAGGCAGCAGGCAGTTCTCATGTCACCTCTCTTGTCGCAACATCAGACGCGGAAGTCGGCATCTGCTGGGTAAGCGGTGCGTAAGGACGGTGCCCACAGCTTCGCTTTCGCCCGGTGCTGCCAATGCGATCGACCTGTTCACGTTCCCACCACGCGGGCTCCCGTGACATGAAACGCAGCCCATGAACCTGAGGGAACATGCCCCTTCGTTGTGCGATTCAAGCGCGTCTAGCATGGATCGCCGGCATCGTTCTGCACGGCCTCCCGGCCCAGGCCGAGCCCGAACCGTCCTGGCTCAACCCGGTACCAGGCCTGACGTTCGGCGCAACCTACACGGGCGACTGGTCGTCCGTTCTGCACGGCGGCGTGCGGCACCGTTCCACCTACCGGGGCCTGGCTGGCATCGATGTCGGGCTCGACCTCGACCGGGCGTTCGGCTTCGGCGGCGGCGAGTTCTACGCGCACGCCGAGAAGCTCGTCGGCCGCAACGCGTCGCGGGACGTCGGCGACATCCAGTCGTTCTCCAACATCGATGGCGACGAGGTCGAGCAGCTAGACGAACTGTGGTATCAGCACCGGCTCGGCGATCTGCGCGTCAAGGTTGGCAAGGTCGACAGCAACTCCGAGTTTGCGTTCCTCGACGCGGCGAAGCCGTTCTTGAACCAGTCGGCGGCGTTCTCGCCGACGATCTTCGGCTTGCCCGCCTATCCAAATCCGGCGACGAGCATCAACGTTCTCTACGAGCCCGACTGTGGCATCTACGCCGGTGCTGGCCTGTACGACGGAGCTGGCGTCAAGGGCGTGCGAACGGGTGCGCGCGGTCCGAGCACGTTCTTCGACGGCGGCGGCGACTACTTCTGGATCGCCGAGGCCGGATACCGTCGCGACGGCGACAAGCTCGGGCTCGGGCTCTGGCACCAAACCGCCACCGTGGAGCGCATCGACGGCGGCAGCGACAACGGCACCGAAGGTCTCTACGTGCTCGGTGAACGGCTGCTCTGGCGCGAGGCGTCGCGGACCGAAGGGGACTCACAGGGCCTGCGCGGCTTCGCGTTGTACGGCTTTGCCGATCGCGACGTCGTGCAGTTCGGGCAGCACTTCCTGGTCGGCCTCACCTACACGGGTCTCGCGCCGGGTCGCGACCTCGACGTGCTCGGCGCCATGGTGAGTCGCGTCGAGTTGGCCGCCATGCCCGGTAGTGCGGCGAACAGATCCGCGGAGACCGCGTACGAGCTCTTCTATCGCGCCCAGATCTGCGCGAGCACGAGCCTGACGGCGGACCTGCAGTTCATCGACGATCCATCGGGCGACCGCACGCTCGGCGACGCGTTGGTCGTGACGTTGCGAATCGCGATCACACTCTGAGCCAGCGCGCGATGCGCGCACACCGCGCTCCGAGGCTCACCGCTGCTTCGTCGCGATCCACTTCTGCCAACGCACCTGGAACGCGGCCAGATCGTCGGTGCCCAGCGCCCGCCTCAATGCGACGATTGCGGTCGGATCTTCATTCTGCGTGCTGCGCCAGTCGCGCCAGAACGCGTGCAGCTTGCCGTTCTCCTGCAGCCAGTAGAGCAAGTAGCGCGCCATCGCGTAGTTGCGACCCGAGCCCGTGCCGTAGAACTCCGCATCGGTCGTCGCGACCAGCTCCGCGAACGGAATCGTCTTGCCGTCGCAGATCGCCTCCTGCAACCCGTCGAGGCGCCAGTTGAGCAGACCCGCGATCTTGCCGTCGCGCACTTCGCACTGTTCGAACAGCGAACCGAGCCCTTCGTTGATCCAGGCCGGGCAGTCCTCGACGTTGGCCTCGACGAACGGGTGCACGATCTCGTGAACGAGCGTGCCGCCGCCCGTAGCGATGTTCATGATCAGCGCACCGTGCCGCGACGAGTAGAAGCCGTACGGCGTCGTCGGCTGTTCGTCGAACAACTGACGCGCATGCTTCCGGTAGCTCTCCTTGCCAGAGAACAGCCAGACCTCGAGCACCTTCTTCGGGTCGTGGTCGAAGAAGTCCGCCCGCAGCAGGTCGACCGCCCAGCGCACGGTCTTCTTCGCGCTGCCCTCGACCGCGCGCTTGCCGCCGTCGCCGAGCACGACGAACGGCGGTTCGAGCACGGCGTCGAAGCCTGCGGGAATGCGTTCGCGCATCGCGTCGAGGTGCTCCTGGCACGCTTCCTTCGAGATGCGGCGCTTCTGCGGCGCGGTTGGTGTCGGCTCCTGTGTCGCTGCGAAGTCGACTGGGATCAGGAAGAGCAGCGCGAGAGCGGCGCGCCGCCAGGATGGCAGCTTGGATTGCATCAGCGGTTGACGACGCGTTGTAGCCGAAACTTCCACTCCCGAGGGGCGACGATGCCAAGGGCCACCCGCGAGGGGCAGGCATCGAGAGCGCTTGGCGGAGGAACGAGGCCACGCCATAGTAGATCGGACCGCCTTGGCAACAGACTCTTGGCGGCGGGGCCGGAGCGCCAACCATGAAGCAAGATCGCTCGAAACCAAGTGAACCGCAAGATCCGCTGCGTGGGTTGCAGCAAGCAGCGGCCAAGGTGCAGAAGATGCTGCGTGCTGTGAGCAAGAAGTTCGAAGAGCTGCTCTCCCAAGATTGCTACACAGCCGAGACTGCGATCGAGCTGACCACGGCAATGGACCAAGCCGTCGAGACCATGCAAACCGCGGTTTCTGCCTCGAGGATGCACGTCAGCAGTCCGCCCCCAAGCGGGCTGCCGACGCGCCGACGCGCCAGCAAGGCCAGTTCCTTGCGTTCATCCACGAGCACATGCGGCGAAGCTACGCCGGCTTGGCGCCGACGCATGCGGCGTTGCAGCGGTTCTTCAACCTCACCGCTCCATCGGTCAACTCCATGTTGGTCCGGCTCGAACGGCGCGGGTTCATCACGCGGATTCCGCGGCGCGAACGTGGTATCGAGTTGACCATCGACACCAACCTTCTCCCCAAGCTCGAACGACCATTCCGCGATTGACCACGCGGGGCTTTGCCCAAACGCCATGGCCAAGCCGGGTAAGCCAGGTCGCCGGCGACATTGCGGCCATTGCCATCGGGGCGCCCGAGGGGCGTCCGGTGCTGCTTCGACTCCCAGTGGGGGCCTGAAGTTCACCGAAAGGCTCGAGTAGCTTGACGACTCGCCGCCAGCGTCTACTTTTCCATGCAAAGCAACTGGACACAACTGCATGGAACTCCGCGACGCCATCGACCAGATCTCCACGATCCGCACCCAACTCGCGGCGACCGAGCACCTGCGCAGCCTGCGTTCGGTGCCCGTCGCCTTGTCGGGCCTGCTCGCCTTGTGCGCCGCGATCGTACAGGCGCGCTGGCTCGGCGACCCGAGGCTCGCACCGGGCGACTACTTGGCACTGTGGGTCGGCTCCGCCGCACTGAGTGGAATCGTCGCGAGCGTAGTCGTGCTGCGGCGCGCGCAGCGGTGCCCGTCGGCGCTCAGCGTCGCCAACGCGCGGCTCGCGGCGATGCAGTTCGCGCCGAGTCTCGTCGTCGGCGCCATCGTGACGTGGTTCGTAGCCGAGCGTTTGCCGCAGCAACTGTGGGTGCTGCCCGGTCTTTGGCAGCTGCTGTTCGGCCTCGGCAACCTCGCCGCGCACCGTTTGCTGCCAGCACCTGCGATCGCGGTCGGCATCATGTTCCTCGCCTCGGGCACGTGCTGCCTGTGGTTTGGCGAACGGGCGCTCGATCCGTGGGCGATGGGCCTGCCGTTCGCGTTCGGCCAGATCGCGCTGGCCGCGATCCTCTGGTGGCACCACGAACGATGCGAACTGCACAGCGAGCCGCACAGGGAGCTGAGCCCATGACCGACAAGAAGCCGACCGCCGATGGCCGATATGCCTACGAAGGGCTCGACCGCGTGCTGCACGAGAAGGCTCGTCTCGGCATCCTGACGTCGCTGGCCGCGCGCGTCGACGGCCTGCTGTTTACCGACCTCAAGGGTCTGTGCAACTTGACCGACGGCAACCTGTCTCGGCACCTGACGGTGCTGCAGGAGGCCGGCATCGTCGAGATCCACAAGGGCTACCGCGGCCGGCGGCCGCAGACGCTGTGCCGGCTGACCGAGTCGGGGCGCAAGCGCTACCTGGACTACATTGCCGTGCTCGAGTCGGTGTTGGCCGATGCCGTCGATGCGGCCAAGGGGGCGCGCAAGGCGCGGCGGGTGTTGCCCGAGGGCTTCAGTCCCGCCTAGTTTGGCCGGCGTAGTCGGGCCGCGTGGTCTGCAACCGACGCGCGGTGCGGCGGCCTAGCCGCCGCACCTGACCGCATCACTTCTTGGTCACTTCTTGCGCGCCGGCTCACCACCGGCTTCGAGGCCCGCGAGCACCGCGGGCACGTTCGTCTTCTTGGGGTCATAGAAGACGACGATGTCCTTCTTGCCCTGCTCGATCTTGGCTCCGGTCACACCCGGCACCTTGTCGAGCGCGCCACGCACGGTGGCGACACAACCGCCTCAAGTGGGCGTCTGTTCGAGCACGAGCTCGACTTCGGTCGAACCAGCGGGCGCGGACGTCGTTTGGCAGCCGGCGAAGGCCAGCGCGAACAATGCGGGAAGGGCGAAGGCTCTCATGACTTCACCTTCGCACCCTTCTCACCGGCGGCCACCAGCGCCTTCACGATCGCGTCGGGCTTGACCTTGGTGTTGTCGTATTCGACTGTGAAGTCTTGGTCGCCGACCTTGATGTCGATCTTGCCGACGCCAGGCATCTTCTCGAGGGCGCCACGCACGGTGGCACTGCAACCCCCTCAAATCTCCTGGCCCAGCTCCAGAACGGTTTTGGCGTTGGTCGTCACTGCGGCCACCGGCGTGTTGCCGGTCGGAGTCGATGACTCCGTCTTGCTGCAGGCGACCAAGAACAGGGCGGCAGCGCCCGCGACGATCAGTCGGTTCATAGTCATCTCGTGAGAAGAACATCTTCTCGTGAATGGAACGCGCCGCGGAAAGTCCGCGGCGCGGGCGCATTCTACGAGGTCCAGGGCCGAGAGTTCACCGGCTCTGGCGAGGATCGCCAAAAACAGCGCCCGCGGGAAGGGCGCGCAGCGTCGAATGCAAGACCTGGAAGTGAGGCCGCTGCTGAGCATCGGGACCGCGGAAGACCAGCGTGGCCGCAGCCGCGTTCGAGAACGTCGTGCCCAGCGCCGATACCAAGGCGCTGTCGCTGCGCACCGGCACATCGACGTTGCCGCGACGCAGCACGAGCAGCACGCAGTGCCCGCGCACCTTCGGCAGGTGCTCCTGCAACTGGGCGCCAACCTTCGCTATGTGAGCCGCGTCCGCACCATCCTCGATGCCGAGCAGCACCATGGGCGGCACGGCTCCGTCGCGGCGACCGAGCACCGTGACGAGTGACGGGCCCCACCCATCGACCGATGGCGTTGCAGCCGAGGCCGCAGCAGCGGGTGCGCTGGCCCGCGCGGCCGGCGCGCGACCAGGCGAGGGTGTGCTCGCTGGCGTCGGAGCGACCGCAGCCGCCCTTTCGACCTCCGGATGCAATTGCACGGGCTTGCCGTCGCCACGATCGAGCATCACCTTGCCGGGCTTCCTGCCCACGAGCGCATGCAGGCACTTCTGGAACGGCTCGCCTTCGACGTCGGCACCGGGCCAGACGACGGTGACGGTCGCCGTCGAGACGGGGCCGAGCTTGGCGAGTATGCCGGGCATCTCGCGCTCGACTTGACGAGCCAGCATCGCCGCATCCGCGTCGGGCTCTGCCGTGAGCCGCACCGCGATGCCTTTCTTCTCGGGCGCTGAGAACAGCGGTGGATGCACTTGCACTGCGGCCGGACCATCGAACACTACTCGTACGGCGCCGCGCGCCAGGATGGCGGCCAGGATCGCCTGGGTCGTGGCTTCGGACATGGCCGACGCGACGACCAAAACCTTCGCCGCAGCCGGCAACTCGGACGCATCGAGTTCGCGCTGCAGCGCGAGCTCTTCTTGCGCTGCGTCGCGCCCGCCAGCGACGGCGGCGATGCGCACCGTGTCGGCGCCCGACTTCGTGATCGAGAGCATCGGCGGCAGCAGCACGTCGACGGTACCGTGGTCAAAGACCTCGAGTCGCATCGCCCCCGCTGCTTCGATCGCATCGCACAGTGTGCGCATCATGGTGCGCGAAACGGCGCCGGCGCCGACGATCTGAACTCGCACGGCTTTGCCCCGCAGCCCCTTTGCATTCGCATTCAGGCAGCGGTCGACGGCGCGCTGCAGCTCGGGTGGCTTGCCCGCCTCGCTGTCGATGCGCAGCGTATGCACGTCCTTGCCGACGGAGAACGCCGCGGGCGCGGGTGCAAACGGTTCCCGTTCCTCGCCACCGATCGTGCACGTAAGAGCCTTCGGCGCCAGCGTCGTG
>JBDSBS010000931.1:0-4663 GCA_039921435.1 Planctomycetota bacterium
GTGTCGACCAGGCCAGCCTGCTTGACGGCGGCCACCAGCGTCTTGAAGCTGCCGGCTGCAACGGCCGTGTCGACGATGTCGGCGGCCTGCGCGGCGAAGGCGGTCAGGGCCAGGGCGGTGGTGATCAGGGTCTTCTTCATGCACAACTCCTTGAAGTGTTTAAAAAGGGCGGACGCGTGGCCCGTCCACAGAAAGTCCGTTGCTTGTTGTCTATGACAAACGCAAGAACCTTTCGTTATAGTAGTCGAACTCCGCCCAATGTTCAATGTTTGTCTTGGACAAATATCAATCATGTCGATAGCGATGACCATTGCCGACGTCGAGCGCGACACCGGCCTGAGCAAGGATACGCTGCGCGTGTGGGAGCGCCGCTACGGCTTTCCGCGGCCCCGGCGCGATGCTGTCGGCGAGCGCTCCTACCCGCTGGCCCAGGTCGAAAAGCTGCGCGTGATCAAGCGGCTTATGGATGCGGGGCAGCGCCCGGGCGGGCTGGTGTCGCGACCGATCGCCGAACTGCACGCGCTGAGCGGCGGGTCGCGCGCCGCGCTATCACCCCACCAGGGCTTGCGCGAAGACGAGGTCGACGCGTTGCTCGCGCTGGTGCGCCGCCACGACGCGGCCGGGTTGCGCCGCGCGCTCGCCTTGGCCGAATCGCGCGCGGGCTTGCGCGCGTTCGTCGTCGATGTCGTCGCCCCGCTGAACCTGCGCGTCGGCGAGGCGTGGATACGCGGCGACTTGCGGATCTTCGAGGAGCACCTCTACACCGAATGCGTGATGGGCGTCTTGCACAGCGCGCTCGGCAGCCTGCCGCCGGCGCAGGGCCGACCGCGCGTGCTGCTCGCCACCCTTCCAGGCGAGCCGCACGGTCTGGGCCTGCTGATGGCACAGACCATGCTGACGCTTGACGATTGCGCGTGCCTGTCGCTCGGCGTGCAGGTTCCGACCGCCGACATCTCGGATGCCGCTGCCGCGTGGCGGGCCGATGTCGTTGCCCTCAGCGTCACCGGCTGCATGAAGAACAACCTGGTGCTGGCGAGCCTCGCGCAGCTGCGCGGCCAGTTGCCTGCCGGCATGGGTCTGTGGGTCGGCGGCGCGTCACCTGCGCTCGCCCGGCGCACGCTCGACGGGGTGACGCGTCTTCCGAACTTCGATTCGGTGGCCGACGAGCTGCGAACCTGGCGTACCGGCGACACTGCGGCACCGGCCGGGACTTGAGCGGTAACGCGCGAGACTTGTGCCTGAGCAGATGTGACGTCGCTACTTCGCGTGATGACTGGTTGCCGGACTGACGAAGTCGTCGGGCACGATTCGGCGCGCCTCGCGTCCGGCGGCAGGCGAGCGCGCTACAGGTCGACACGACGGTTTTCCCCCGATCAGCTGGATCCCGGCCACAGCCGAGCGAAGTCAAACGAAAGCTGGCGGTGGTGGCGGATGGACAGCAGGTAGACGGTCGCGCTGGCGTCGATGGCTGCGTACAGCATCAGGTAGTCGCCATGCAGGTACTCGCGCAGTGCGTTGGCTGCGCCCGCCGGCAGCGCGGCGAGTTGGGTCAACGCCTCGGCCGATTGCGGCGGGTTGTCCAGGTAGCGCCGACCGATGCGGGGAAACCGGGCCAGGTTGGGGATGACCGCGGCGCGCAACGCTGCCAGCAGGTCGTCGAAGGCAAAGGCCGCGTCTGCTTCGGTCAAGAACGCCTCGATGGCTTCCAGGCGCTCCAGGAAGCTCGCCGTGAGCTCGACACGGTAGACAACCTCAGCCACGCATCTTGGCCGCCTTGCCAGTGCTGGCCTTGGCAGGGCGGCGCGTGGCCGTTGTCTTCGCACCGGTCCTGCGTTGCTGGACTTTTGCGATGGCGGCATCGGCATCAACGGTGCGGCCAGCTTCGATGTCAGCCAGTCCGCGCTTGGCGTCGTCGATCAGCAGCAGGTGGATGCGCTCGCGCTCCAGCCGGTGGTAATAGTCCAATCGGTCGGCGTCGATCAGCGCGACGTAGCTCTCACCATTCTTGGTGATGATCTTCTCGGCGCCCGCCTTGGCTTGGTCAGCCAGCTCGGACAAATTGGCCCGCGCTTGAGTAAAGGGCACCACATCGCTGGCGGAGAAACCCATGACCGGCTCCTTGGGGAAGAGATGACAGAATACTGTGCAGTCTACGTTGTTGAGGAGGGCGTGGCGAGATGCGGACGACTCGGACTGCTGCTGCGTCATCGAAAGCGGGGCGCCCGGTATTCGATGCGCAGTTGCTCGACGCACCCAGCCCGCTCACCGCGTGACCACGTTGCGCAGCAGTTCCGCCACCACCCCCACCGCGATCACCTCCGGCTCCTTCCCGACGATCCCCTCGACGCCGATCGGGCAGGTCATCCTCGCGATCGTCTCGGCGGCGATGCCGTGCGCCTCGAACCGGTGGATGAAGCGCTGGCGCTTCGTCTTCGATCCGATCAGCCCGAGGTAGCCGAAGTCGCCGCGCCGCAGGATCGCCTCGGTGATGCGCAGGTCGAAGTCGTGGCGGTGCGTCAGCACGAGGTAGAACGCGCCGGGCGGCGCGAGCGGCACCTCGGCCTCGACCGTGTCGACGCAGACGCGGCGGATGCGATCCGGCCAGGGCGTGCCGAGCGTCGTCGTCGCGGGAAATTCGTCGTCGCGCTCGTCGATCCAGTCGACGCTCGCGTCCAAGGTCGCGAGCAGGGTCGCGATCGCGCGGCCGACGTGGCCGGCGCCGTAGAGCTGCAGATGGAACAGCGGCGCGGCCTCGGGCCAGCGCGCGAACGTGTTCCCTTCGAGCGCGTGGTACGCGAGCGTGACGGCGCCGCCGCAGCACTGGCCGAGCGCCGGGCCGAGCGGGAAGTGCTCGGTGTGCGGATCGAGTTCGCGGGTGCGCAGCATCTCGCGCGCATGTGCGATCGCCTTCAGTTCGAGGTGGCCGCCGCCGATCGTGCCGATCGCCTCGTTCGCCGACACCAACATCCGCGTGCCGGCCTCGCGCGGCGCCGAGCCGAGCGCCTGCGTCACTTCGACGACGACTGCGCTTCGGCCCTGCGCGAGCCAGTCGCGGGCGGTGTCGCGTGTGCGGCTGTTCATCGCGAGCTGCGCCGTGTCAGCCGGCGGGCCGCTGCACGGCGGTGACCGCGCGCAGGATCGCCTCGCCGGTGGCCGGCGCACTCAGCGGCGGATCGACGCGGTGCCCGCCGGCCGCCGAGACCGCGTCGCGGATCGCGAAGAACACCGAGAACGGCAGGAGCAGCGGCGGCTCGCCGACCGCCTTGCTGCGGTGGATGCTGTCTTCGACGTTGTCGGTCTCGTACATCTTCACGTTGAACACCGGCGGGCAGTCGTTCGCGGTCGGGATCTTGTAGGTGCTCGGCGCGTGCGTCGTCAGCTTGCCGCTCTCGGGGTGCCAGACGAGTTCTTCCATCGTCAGCCAACCCATGCCCTGAATGAACGCGCCTTCGATCTGGCCGATGTCGACGGCAGGGTTCAGCGAGCGGCCGGCGTCGTGCAGGATGTCGGCGCGCAGCAGCTTCCATTCGCCGGTCAACGTGTCGACGACGACCTCGCTGACCGCGGCGCCGTACGCGTAGTAATAGAACGGCCGGCCCTGCATCGTCTCGCGGTCCCAGCTCAGGCCCTGCACGAACACGATGCCCGCCGGGTGCGTACGAGCTTCATCGGCTTCGGCTCCTGCTCGTTGACCGAGCCGGTCGCGGAGCTCACCAGCCTCGGGCTGCTATGAGCCGGCTGACGACCGGCGCGACGACCGCCCCGACGACGTGGGTGCCGGTCCCCGCGGGGAGCGACTTTCCGATCACGAACCTCCCGTACGGCGTCTTCTGCGTGAAGGAAGGCAGGCCGACCAACGCGGAGGGTGGGGGACGCCGGATCGGGGTGGCGATCGGCGACCAGATTCTCGACCTCGCGGCGGCTGCGGCCCGCGGGCTGATCAACGAGCCGTCGCAGATGCTGCGCGCAGCGACCCTGAACCCGTTCCTGGCCTGCGGTCGCTCGGAGTGGGAACGCATCCGCGGCGAGCTCACCCGGCTGCTGGGCGACGAGTCGAAGCGGGGATCGGTCGAGAAGATGCTCGTGGCCCAGAGCGACGTCGTGATGGTTCTGCCCTTCGAGGTCGCGGACTACGTGGACTTCTACGCCTCAATCGATCATGCAACGAACGTCGGCGCGTTGTTCCGGCCGGACTCTGCAGCCCTCCCGGCCAACTGGCGGCACCTGCCGATCGGCTACCACGGCCGGGCCGGCACGGTGCTGACCTCGTGTTCCGACGTCGTACGTCCGAGCGGCCAGTACAAGGCTCCGGACGGTGACGCGCCGACGTACGGCCCCTCGCAACGGCTCGACATCGAGGCGGAGGTCGGGTTCGTGGTGGGCACGCCGTCGGCCCGCGGGTCGCAGGTCGGAGTGGGCGAACTGGCCGACCATGTGTTCGGCGTGGTGCTGCTCAACGACTGGTCCGCGCGTGACATCCAGGCCTGGGAGTACGTACCGCTCGGCCCGTTCCTCGGTAAGTCCTTCGCCACCTCGATCTCGCCGTGGGTGGTGCCGTTGGCCGCGTTGGAGGCGGCCCGGATTCCGGGCCCGGAGCAGGAGCCGGAGCCGCTTCCGTACTTGCGCCGCGTTGCAGATTGGGGGCTGGACTTGACCCTCGAGG
>JBDSBS010000932.1:0-6666 GCA_039921435.1 Planctomycetota bacterium
GGGTCTCGGCATCACTTCGAGCGGGCGCCTGGCGTTGCGGCTGTGTGGAGGGTGGCCTGACGAAGGCGTGCCCGACCGCGAAGCGTTCTTTCATGCGCGGCTCACTGTGGCGATCGAAGCACGCACCGGCCACCTCGGGCCCAACGATGGAGTGCGGCTCGTGCACGGCGAGAGCGATGGCCTGCCGGGTCTCGTGGTCGATCGCTACGGACCGGTGCTCGTGCTGCAGGTCACCTCGGCCGTGGTCGAGAACGCGCTCGATGCGATCGTGCCGTTTCTTGCGGCTCGGCTCGGCGCGGAGTGTGTGATCGCGCGCAACGACGTGCCGTCGCGCAAGCACGAGAACTTGCCCGAAGAAGTGCGGCTGCTGCACGGCAATCGCATCGCCGAAGTGAAGATCGTCGAACACGGCGTGCAGCACTCGGTGCGGCCGTTCGATGGGCACAAGACGGGCTTCTATCTCGACCAGCGGCCGGCGCGTGCACTCGTCAAGGAACTGGCCAAGGGCAAGCGCGTGCTCGACCTGTTCAGCTATCAGGGTGGGTTCTCGTTAGTGGCGTTGAAGGGAGGTGCGGTGTCGTCGCTCGCGGTCGACCAATCGGCCGAGGTGTTGGAGTTCGCCGTGCAGGGCGCGGCAACGAACGGTTTGACGGGACTCACGGTGCAGGCCGCAAACGCGTTCGACTTCTTGCGCGCGCAGCGCGAGGCGAATGCGCAGTTCGATCTCATCGTGCTCGATCCGCCGGCGTTTGCGAAGTCGCGGCGCGAACTCGATGGTGCTGAGCGCGGCTACCGCGACCTCGAACGGCAGGCGCTGCGCTTGCTGGCGCCGTTTGGGTTCCTGGTGACGTGCACGTGCAGCCACCACATGAGCTGGGAGCGCTTCGAAGAAGTCGCGCGGCAGGCGGCGGCGGGCTTGCCGTTCCGCGTCGGGCTGCGGCAGCGGCTCGGGGCGGGGCCCGACCATCCGGTGTGGCTGACGCATCCGGAGTCCGAGTACTTGAAGGTGCTGCTGCTGCAGCGGCTGGGCTGACATGGGGGACGTTGCGAGCACGGAACTGCAAGTGACGGTGAACGGCGAGCCGCGGCGCATCGTGCGCGGTGCCACGGTGGCCGATCTCGTGCGCGAGCTCGGGTTGCAACCTCAGCAGGTCGCCGTCGAACGCAACAAGGACATCGTGCGGCGCGCGGACCACGCAACGGTTGTGCTGGGGGAGGGCGACCGGCTCGAGGTCGTGACGTTCTTCGGCGGCGGGTGACGCACCCTTGTGCGCGACCGACCGCGCGCCGACGATCGCGCCCGTGACGCTCGTCGACCAACCGCTCGTACTCGGCAACCATACGTTCCACTCGCGCCTGTTCCTCGGCACGGGCAAGTACCCGTCGATGGAATCGATGGTCGAAGCACTCGCCGTCTCCGGGACCCAGTGTGTGACCGTCGCCGTGCGCCGGCTGCAGCTCGGCGTGCCGCAGGGCAAGTCGCTGCTCGACTACCTGCCCAGAGACAAGTACGTGCTGCTGCCCAACACGGCGGGCTGCTTCGACGCCGAGCATGCGATCCGCACAGCGCGCCTAGGCCGCGAACTCGGCATCGGCGAGCTCGTCAAGCTCGAAGTGCTCGGCGATCCCGACACGCTGCTGCCGGACCCGATCGGCACGCTCGAAGCCGCGACGACCCTCGTCAAGGAAGGCTTCGTCGTGCTGTGCTACACGAGCGACGACCCCGTGCTCGCCAAACGCCTCGAAGACGTGGGCGTCACTGCGGTCATGCCGGCCGGTGCACCGATCGGCAGTGGCCAAGGCATCCTCAATCCGAACAACATCCGCATCATCCTCGAGCGGGCCAAGGTGCCCGTCATCGTCGACGCCGGCGTCGGCACCGCGAGCGACGTCGCGATCGCGTTCGAGCTCGGCGCGGAAGGAGTGCTGCTCAACACCGGCGTGGCGCTGGCGAAGGACCCCGTGCGCATGGCGCGTGCCATGAAGGCCGGCGCCGAGGCGGGCCGCGATGCGTTCCTTGCGGGTCGCATCGGCAAGAAGCTCTACGCCAGCGCTTCGTCGCCTATGAGCGGCATCATCGCGGGTGAGTGACGTTCCGATGAGTGCCGCGCCGGTGAGAGAGGTGCCGTTGCGAGTCGTGCCTTCGCCGCCCGTGCTCGGTCTGCGCTTCGTGTTCGCGTTCGCCGTGCTCGCTATCGGACCGAGCTTCGTCTGGGACGTGCTCGTCAAGAGCGGCATCGTCGGCGAAGCGTCGAGCGATCGTGAACGGCTCGAAGCCAGCATGCTGGGTTGGACGGTGACGTGTCTCTGCATCGCCGGGCTCGCGAAGTTCCAGCTGCCGGCGATGTCTTGGCGCCCTGCTCGCTACGCGGCGGTGCTGCGCGCATATGTGCCGTTCGTCGTGCTCTGGGTCGGCTTCTTGTTTGCATACCTGGCTCTGGCGCGCGGGATCGGCCACCCCGTGCCGCCGCAGCCAGCACTCGGCTACCTGGCAAGCGGCGACTTCGCGCGGCCGGGCTTCTGGCTCGTGGTGCTCGGCACAACCATCGCAGCGCCCATAGCCGAAGAGATCGTCTTCCGCGGCTACCTGCAGGGAGCGCTGCTGGGCATGCTGCCGCGCTGGGGTGCGATCGCCATCAGCGCCGCCGTTTTTGGAGCCGTGCACACGTGGCCCTACGCGCTGCCGGTAGGTCTGCTCGGGGCACTGTTCGGTTGGTTGGCGTTGCGGCATGGCAGTCTGTGGCCGGCGATCCTCGCCCACGCGACCCACAACAGCGCGACCGTCGCGATCACCGTGCTCTGGCCAGGCCACCTCGACCTGCTCTACCCGCGATGACTCCCCGAGGTCCAAGCTGCGTGAGGTGATCCATGGTTGCGAGCCGATCCCAATTGTCACCCGACGTGCTGCAGCGCTTCGCGCGCGATGGCTTCGTTGGGCCGATCGACGTGTTGACGGCCGCCGAGGTCGCGCAGGTGCGCGATGCGGTAGCCAGCGTCATCGCCGACCTCGACCGCCATCGGCAACGGCTCTACGAAGTCGAGCAGGCGTTCACCGACCGGCCAGGTGAAGTCGTGTGCCATTTCCTCGGCGGCTTCCGTGTGCATGCGGTGCTGCGCGACCTCGTCTTCGAGCCTCGCATCACCGCTCCGTGTGCACAACTGCTCGGCGTCGATCGCCTTCGCTTCTGGCACGACCAGGTCTTCGCCAAGCCGCCGCGACATCCTGGCGTCGTGCCCTGGCACCAGGATTACGCCTACTGGACGCGCACCGAACCAGCGTGCCATATCACGATGAACCTGCTGCTCGACGACAGCGACGAGGGGAGTGGCTGCCTGCAGTTCGTACCTGGCAGCCATCGTTGGGGCCTGTTGCCCAAGTTGCCGTTCGACGCACCACTCGACGCAATTCGCGCCTACGTGCCGGCGGGTGCGGCGTGGAGCCCTGTCGCGGTGCCGGTTCGGGCAGGGCAGGCGACGATCCACCACAGTCACGTGCTGCACGGCAGCGACCAGAACCGCAGCGAACGCTGGCGCCGTGCGTGTGTGCTCAACTACATGGGCGCCGAGGTGCGCGTTGCGGATGGCGGCGCGCCGCTGCTGCGTGGTGTGCCGGCGTTGCCGACCGGTGCTCTGGTGGAAGGGGCCGACTTTCCGATCGTCTTCGACGCAGCGCCGACAGCATGAGGCCTGGGGCGAGGTAGGCGCGCGCAACCGTCTCGACGGAATCGCGTCGGGCGAACTACTGACACGCGCCGGCAGGGGTTGCGGTGCCACGCAACCGCAACACGCCCTCCTTCGCAATGGCGATTCGGTCGACTAGGCTGCGTGCGCCCTGGAGCTACTGCCACTTGGCCGATCGCTGTCCAGGTACCACCGAAGTCGCTCAACCATGAATCCCACTCGACCTCTCTTCGCGATTCTCGCGATCACCGCTCTCGCCGGTGCTCTCACCGCGCAACAGCAGATCGTTCTGCCCGACAACCACTACCTCGCTGAGAGCCCGACCCAAGTCGGCTCATCGGGCTCGACCGCCTGGTGGCGCACCACGGCGGGTCACTTCCAGATGATCTACGAAGGCAGCCACTTCACGAACCACGGTGTCACTGGCCCGATCACGATCAACCGGCTGAAGTTCCGCAGCGAGTGCGGCGAGGTCAATCTCGGCGGCCAGATCTACACCGGCGTCACCGTCGAACTCGGCTCGACGTCGCTGACGACGACCACGTACAACACGACGACCTTCGCGACCAACCGCGCACCGGCTTCGACGACGATGGGGCCGCTTGGCACTGCGTCGGTCACCGTGGCGCCGTCGACGACCGCCTGGCCAGGTCCGTTCGTCATCGACATCGACCTCGCGGCAATCGGGGCTTCCATCGTGTTCGACCCGACCGGTCTGCAACCGAACCTGATCATCGATATCACGATTCCGACCGCGCCCACCAACAACGCGGCGCCGCTCGCACTCGTGCCGATGCAGGACAACACCGGCGGCGTCACAGTCGTGCGCGGTCGCGGCATCACCACGGCGACACCGGCCGCACTGACAGGCACGGCTTCGACCACCCCGCTGCTCGTGGGCCTCGAGTTCAGCGGCAGCGGTGGCTACTCGACGCTGGTCCCGGCCAAGAACGAGTTCTACGGCGCTGCGTGCGGTGGGTCGCCATCGTCGTTCTACCAGGCGTTCCTCATGGGCCAGCCGTTCGACTTGCAGGCCGGCCTGACCATGACGCCCGACAATGCGGCTGCTCCCAACACGTACGCGGTGACCAGCGGCGCACCTGCCCCGGACACGACGAAGGTCGGCGTGACCGCCCTCAGCATCGCCGATGACGCCCTCGTCACGTACCCGATGGGCTTCACGTTCGCCTTTCCAGGTGGCAGCACATCGACGATCCTGCCGTGCACGAACGGGTTCATCTGGCTCGACCCGACGATGACGAGCAGCGACTTCAGCGCGCAGATCGGCGACCTGCTCGGCAGCCTCGCCAATTGGGGCGCGCGCCTCTCGCCGTGCTGGCACGACTTCAACTGCGGTCGCAACACGGGCCTCAATCCACTCGCTGGCTTGCACGCGGTAACCGACACCACCGGCGGTGCGGGCAACAACGTCTGCTACGTCACTTGGTGGGACATTGGCGAGTTCAACGTCGTCAGCGGCACGGGCATCTTCGGACACACGGTATGGACCATGCAGTGTGTGCTCTACGAGGCGACAGGAGTCGTGCAGTTCCGCTACGGCCCGATGCCGCCGGTTTGCAGCGGTTCGCTGGCCACGGCCGGCAGCCATCCGAGCATCGTCGGCTTCTCGCGCGGCCGCATCGGTGGTTCCCTCGGCACGCCGTCGGTCGATCCGCAGTCGCGTGACCTGTCGCACGAGATCCCGTTCACGACGGCGATCGAAGGCAGCTCGGGCAACATCGGCCAGATCGCCGTCGCAACCCCGAATGCAGGCGGCGCTCAGTACGGCGGCCGGTTCTTCCCCGGTCAGGTGGTCACCTGGAACGCGGTCAACATCCCAGCCGGAGCGCTGTGTGGTGTGCAGCTGCTCGACGTCGGTGGTTCGATGCCGGGCCTGTCACCGCTCGCAGGCTCCATCGCTTCGGGTTGCGTGCTGAGCACGACGACGAACGCGACGATCTGGGAAGTCACGTTCTTTCCGCCTTCGACGGTCGTCGGCACGAGGCCGTGCGTCGAGGGTTCCGGCTACCAGCCCGCTGTGATTGGCACGAACCTCTACGCGCAGTACGTGCTGCTCGATGGTCTGTTCAACCCAGCACTGCCGCTGATCTCGGCGGCGAGCAACGCGATCAAGCACACCGCCGGTCTGAACTGAGACAAGCACTCCGCGATGGTCCGATGCATGCGTGCATCGGACCAAACGCTCCGTCGCTGCCAAGAGTCCGTGCCCCACTCCATGCTGGGTAGCAACTGCCGGATGGCGTGGGACGCTATCGCACATCGCTAACCACGAGGCTCGCAGAATCTCAGGCTCGCGCCATCGGCGAGCAAAGGTTCGCTGGTCCAACCAGCCGTCATCATCGTAGGACAGCGTCAACCTTTTGAGGCGCCGACCGACCAGGGCGAAAAGTGGCCATTGCCTTCGGCAGTGTTGTAGAGCACGACAACGACTTGCTTCCGACGAACGCACCTCAGTAGCGCCGCGACACCTGTGGCCCTCCTCACTGGCAGTCCCAAGGCCAACGCACGGGCAAGACAAGCTCCCTCGATGCGCTTGGGACTTGGGTCGGGGTCGGAATGAAAGGTGACTTGTAGTCCGAACTCGTAGAGAGCCAGCGCCAGCCCGATAGGAAAGACACCATGCTTCTTCGTGTACCCGCATGCCGGAACCAGGTCCTTGATTGAACATGGTCGTCCAAAGCGCGTCAGCACGCCCCACGCAGCAAGAAGCCCGCAGTTGCCATCGATGGCGCGGAGACTGGCTGGCGCGGAAGCACGGTCAGGAAACGTCACCTGTCTGTCCAACAACGGTTCGGCAAAACTACGTCGCTACACGAACGACACCTGGCTCGCAGCCTATCGCGCAACAGCCGCTGCGACCACGCGGTCGCAACCAGTGGGGAGCGATCGGCATGCGCGGTTCCGTTTCGCGCGATCCTGCGCGCTACGTCGACCGGGTCCTTGTTCATGCACCACCTCGGGGAC
>JBDSBS010000933.1:0-6024 GCA_039921435.1 Planctomycetota bacterium
TTTCGCGCCGACCTGAGCCGCGCACAGGGCCCTGCGGAGATCACGAGCCAGTTCGTGCTCGTCACCGACCACGACGAGCGCCGCAGTGCGGAGTTTGCCGTGCACGAGATCGTCGCCGACGACAGCCGCGACGCCGCCGCGAGCTTCGCCGTCACCTTCGCCCCCATCCCTGGCCAACCGCGACAGCACCGTTTGTTCGTTCGCTACCTCGGCGGCCAAACCGACGGGTTCCGCGGCCGAATCGTTCTCACCAAGAGCGGCGCCGAAGGTCCGTTCCTGACCATCGAGCTGGTAGCGTTCCCCACCAACAAGACATGAGCACCCGCCGCCTCTGGATCCTGCCGTTCTTGGCTCTCGCTCTCGGTACCTTGGCCGCAACGCTGGCGCAGTGCGGCGGCGACGCCACGGCCGCGATGCCACCTCAAATGCCTGCCCACGTGCCCGCTCAGAGCGGCCAGGACCCGGCCACTCCCGCGAGCGCTTCGACTCCCGGCGACCGTATCCGCATCCTGCTGTCGGGTTCGATGCTGGGCCGGCTCGAACCGTGCGGCTGTGCCAGTGGCCAGCTCGGCGGCCTCGCGCGCCGCATGCAACACATCGGCGAACAGCGCAACTACGACTTGCTCATCGAAGGTGGTGACCTCGTCGAGGGCACCAACGAACTCGACGTGCAAAAGCTGTTCACGGCGCTGCAGATTCTCTACGGCATGCAGCGACCCTACGACGTACTCGGCGTCGGGCAGAACGACCTGAACCTGCCCTTGGCAGAGTGGATGGGGCTCGCGGCGATGGCGCCGGTCGTCGCTTCGGACCTGACCAGCACCCAGCCCGAGTGGCCCGGCAAGCCGTTTGTCGAGAAGGAAGTGCACGGCAAGGTCGTGCGCATCGCCTCGCTCTCGCTGCATCTGCCCGCAGCCCTGCAGACACCCGATGCGCCGATCCACCTGCTGCCGCCCAACGAAGCGTGGCAGAAGGCACTGGCCGGGGCGGCCGACTCGACGCTGCGCGTGTTGCTCGTAAACGGCTCCGACGCCGAGACCCGCGCACTCGTGCCCGAACTGAAGCCCGCGCCCGATCTGGTCGCCTGCATGGATCACGGTTACCTCGAACCGACCGTCAGCCCACAGATCGTGGCTGGTGTCCCGATCGTCTTCGCCGGCATCCGCGGTCGTGTGCTGCTCGACGTGTGGCTTGAGCGGCTGCCGACCGGTCCGCGCGCCATCTGCGAACTCGTGCCGCTCGTTGGCAGCAAGACGGTATCCGCTGGCGGCGGCGATCCCGATGTGAAGCAGGTGCTGCTCGGGCACCGCAACTCGGTCAAGGATGCGGGTGTGCTCGCGCGTTTGGCGCGCCAGCTACCGACGGCGAATGGTGCTGCCTACGTCGGCAGCGACAACTGCCGCAGCTGCCACGCGCTGGCGTTCGCTGCGTGGGAGAAGACGCGCCACCACGGCGCCTGGGAAACTCTGCAGAAGGCCGAGGCCGACCCCAAGCGCTACGGCTGGCCCGTCACCTTCTACCCCGACTGCGTCAGTTGCCACGTCGTCGGCTACCGCGAGCAGACGGGCTTCGTGACGTTCGAAGAGACCCCACAGCTCGCCGCCGTCGGCTGCGAACGTTGCCACGGGGCTGGCAGCGACCACGTCATGACGGGCGGCAAGAAGAAGCTCGGCCTGATCGGCGGGGTTGCGGCGTCGGTGCTCTGCGTGCAATGCCACGACTTCGAGCAGTCGCCGGACTTTCTCTACCAGAACAAGTGGCCGCTGATCCAGCACGGCAAGTGAGCGGGCGGTGAGCCGGCAGTGAACGATAACGGGGCGCCGCCAGACCGGGCACGCTAGACTCCGCCGCATGCACGCAGCCCGCCCGTCTCGACGCGATTTCCTGATCGGCAGTGCCCTCGCCAGCGGTGCCGCCTTCGTCGGCCCTTCACCGAGCTTCACGCCAATTCGCGCGCGCTCCCCGAACGACCGCCTGCGCATCGGCCTCGTCGGCTGCGGCGGCAAGGGCCTGTCCGACATGCAGGCCTGCGCCAAGACGCACGACATCGTCGCGCTGTGCGACGTCGACCACGAACAGGCGAAGAAGGCGCGCGCCGAACAACCGAAGGCTGTGTTCTACGAAGATTGGCGCGACCTGCTGGACAAGGAGAAGCTCGACGGCCTCGTCGTCAGCACGCCCGACCACAGCCACGCCGGTCCAGCACTCGCGGCGATGGCGCTCGGCGTGCACGTGTTCGTGCAGAAGCCGCTGACGCACACCGTGCACGAGGCGCGGTTGCTGCGCGATGCCGCGCGCAAGAGCAAGGTCATCACCTCGATGGGCAACCAGGGCACGTGCCTCGAGGGCTTCCGCACCGCGGCCGAATGCGTGCGCGGTGGAGTCATCGGCAACGTCAAGGAAGTGCACGTCTGGACCAACCGGCCGATCTGGCCGCAGGGCATCGATCGCCCCGGCCACATCGATGCGATTCCTTCGACGCTGCGCTGGGACCTCTGGCTCGGACCCGCAGCGTGGCGCCCGTATGCCCAGGCCAAGAAGGGCGAGCCGTTCGCCGGCTACGCCCCGTTCCACTGGCGCGGCTTCTGGGACTTCGGCACCGGTGCGCTCGGCGACATGGCCTGCCACGTCGCCAACCTGCCGTTCTTCGCGCTCGAGCTCGATGCCCCGACCCTCGTCGAGGCGACGGCGTCTGGTCGAAGCGAAGAGACTGCGCCGCAGCGCGCGACCATCCGGTTCTCGTTCCCGGCGCGCGGCGCGCGTGGGCCCGTGACGCTGACGTGGTACGACGGCGGCAACCTGCCACCAACCGAACTGCTGCCCGACGTCAAGCTGGCGCAAGGCGGGTTCCTGCTGGTTGGCGACAAGGGCAAGCTCTACTCACCGACCGATTACGGCGAGCGCTTCGAACTGCATCCCCGCGAGCAGTTCGCAAACTTCCAACCGCCGACGCCGACTCTGCCGCGTTCGCCGGGCATCCACGAAGAATGGTTGCAGGGGATCTTGGACCATCGGCAGCCCATGGCGAACTTCGAGTACGCGGCGCCGTTCACGGAGGCGATGCTGCTCGGCAACCTGGCACTGCGCTCCGGCGAACGCCTCGAGTGGGACAGCGCAGCACTGCGCGTGAAGAACTCGGCCACGGCCCAGCAGTTCGTCACGAAGCACTACCGCCGCGGCTTCGAGCTGACGGTCGTTTGACCGGAGCACGCTACCCGCCGTTGCTCTTGCAGTAGCGGTCGAGCCACGCGCACATCTCGGCCAGGCACTGCAACACGTTCTCCCGCGCCCGGTAGCCGTGCGCTTCGTGCGGCAGCATGCACAGCCGCGCCGTGCCGCCGTGGCCCTTGATGGCGACGAAGAGGCGCTGCGACTGGATCGGGAAGGTGCCCGAGTTGTTGTCGTCGTCGCCGTGGATCAGCAGCAGCGGCGCCTTGATCGTGTCCGCGTGCGAGAACGGCGACATCGCGCTGTAGACCGCTGGCGCCTCCCAGTAGGTGCGCTCTTCGTTCTGGAACCCGAACGGCGTCAGCGTGCGGTTGTAGGCGCCCGACCGCGCGATGCCGGCTGCGAACAGATCCGTGTGCGCCAGCAGATTCGCGGTCATGAAGGCGCCATAGCTGTGACCTGCCACCGCGATGCGGCGCTCGTCGACGACACCTTGTGCGACGAGCGCCTTGACCGCGGCGCGGGCGTTCATCTGCACCTGCTCCACGAACGTGTCGTTCGCCGTCTTGACCGGTCCGACGATCGGCATCGCAGCATCGTCGAAGACCGCGTAGCCGTGCAGCAGCAAGAACAGGTGTGAGGCGCCAGCGAGCCGCAGGTAGCGGTTTGGCGTCGCGCGCACCTGGCCGGCATCGCTGGCCTGGGTGTACTCGAGCGGGTAGGCCCACAGCAGCACCGGATGCTTCTGCCCCTCCTTGTGCTCAGGCGGCAGATACAGCGTGCCGCTCAAGGCCACGCCGTCCTCGCGTTCGTAGCGCACGAGTCGTTTCTCGACCACGCGCGTAAACTCCGCCGCCGGATCGGGAAAGGACAACAGCACGCGGCGCGTATTGGCAGCCAGATCGAGCACGACTAGGGACGGTGGCTCCGTCGGTGACTCGCTGCGCACGAGCGCCCGCTGGCCGTCTTCGTCGAGGAAGCCGACGAACGTCTCGTAGCGACCCTCGGCCGATTGGAAGAGCCGGTGCTTGGTGCCGTCGTCGACCTTCCAGCGATCGACGAACGGACGATTGCCTTCGCTCGAAGCACCTTCGCCGGCGAGGAACAGACTGCCGCCGCGCATGCGCAGCAGCGAGCGGCCGTCGGGCTGCCGTTCGCTGATCGGCCGCCCGGGGTCGCCGTAGGCATCCTGCATCGACCTCTCGAACAGCAACACGCCCGGGCGCGACGGATCGCTCGCGTCGTAGCGAAAGACCCGCTGGCGGCGCGTGCGCCGGTCCATCTCCGTCGCCATGGCGAACTGCATGTCGGCGCCGTAGCCGATACCAACCGAGCGCTGCTCGGTGCGGAACCACTGGCGCGGAGTGCCCTGCATATCGCTCAGCAACATCACGTGGTCCCGGTGCGGCACTTCTTGCTTCGGATCGCCACCGTCCTGGGCTTCGACCCAGACCAGCGTGTGCGGGGCGGTCGGCATCCAGTCGACAGCACGCGGGCCAGTCGGCACACCGCCGATCGGCACCGCATCCTGCAGCGGCGACTTGGTGACGGTGCGCAGAACAGCCCCCTTCCAATCGAGCACAGCCACCGTGTGCGGGAAGCTGCCCAGCGTGACGACAAAGGAGAACGGCCGCTCGATGTACTCCACGAGCACCAGCGTGCCGTCGGGCGACACTTCGACGCGATCGTACATGGCCGAGCCGGGCATCTTCTGAACCGAGCCCGCCGAGGGATCGACCACGGCAAGCTGACTGGTCGCGAAATGCTCGAGCAGAGCCTCGTCGTGCGCATCCTGCAGCAGGTCCTGGTAGGTGCGCACCGGCGCCTTCGTGCCCTTCTCAGTGACCTGGATCTGCGGCCCCGATGGAGCGCGCGGGTGCTCTGGCGGCTCGCCGCCTGTGACGAGCTGCACGAGCAGACGATGCTGGTCGGGCAACCACGCCACGCCGCTGCCGAGCACCGTGTTGACGCGCACCCCTTCGATCCGGCGCGGCGCCGCCACGGCCGGATCCGCCACCCACAACTCACTGCCGCCATCGGCGGCGCGAAGCAGCGCGTAGGCGCGATCGTCGGCACTCCAGAATGGACCTGACCAGTGGCCAGCCGGAACCGGCACCGACTTCACCTCGTTCGTTGCCAGAGAGCGCAGTTCGGTGGCCATGACGCGGGCGCCCAGTTGCGGTCCGTGCGTGACTGGGTCGATGCGCAGGCCCGCGAGCTTCTCGTGCGGTCGCGCCACGACGTCGATGCCGGGCAGCGGCTCGCGCGTGGTCAGCACGAGCCAATGTCGCTGCGGCGAGAGCGACGCGTCCGGCGGCGGCGGCGCCTCGACGAGCTTGGCTATCGGCTCCGGCGGCCGCAACCAACCTGTCGTTCCGTTCGCCTTGCCGGCCGGATCTTGGGCCGGCGAGAAGGCCACCAGCAGACACGCGGCCGCGGCGAAACGTCGTCGAGACGGCGAACAGACGAGCGAGCAGGCGATCGAGCAGAGCTTGGTCCAAGCGGTCATCGGAGCACTCCTGCGGCATTGCCGCGACCGTGCTCTACGCCACCCGAGGTCTCGCTGCACGAAGCAGTGGCGAAAAACGAACCGCTGGCAGCCGGGGCCGCCGCGTGCTCACCGCGTCGCGATGCGATCGAGCGACTGGCGGTGCTTCTCGGCGAACGTCTCGCGGAAGTCGAAACCGTCGACGAAGTCGAGGCGCGAGTCGTTGGGTCGCTGACTCAGCAGCTCGGCGTCGATGAGGTTGAAGACGATCTCGCCGAAGTCGGCCGGCCCGCGCACGCCCCAACGTTCGAACACCATCGCGGCCATGGCGCCAAACTGTTCGGCAGCATACTCCTTGATGCCGATCA
>JBDSBS010000934.1:0-2992 GCA_039921435.1 Planctomycetota bacterium
CTCCGGACTCTCGTCGAGCCTCGCCCCAACGCCGTACAGCACCGCAGCCACGTGCTTGCACATGCGTGCCCAGTCGGGACAGCTGCACTCGAACGCGATCTCCCTGGGCGCGGGGAAGAGGCCCACGCCTTCGCGGGAAACGCGCTCCATGACGCCCTTCGAAAGCCGGCCCTGCATCAACTCGACGAGCGAATCGATCGACCCCGCGCAATCCGCGGCGATCGCCCGCCACCGTGCCTTCGGCAACGCCGACACCGTGACGGTCGTCCTGTAGAGCGACGAGCCGGACACGCGTGCGGCGACCACGCCGGCGCCGATATTCAGGTCGATCACCGCGCCGTTGCGCGCGTAGCTTCGGCCACGCGGCAGGCGGTTCGAGTAGTCGCTGTAGCGCTCGAGGTTCTGGCACCAGGCCTTTCCCCAGAAGGTCGTCGCGATAGCGCGTCCAGCGACACTGACCGGCGATAACGCCTGGCCTTTCCCGCGCGCCTTCTCCAATTCCTTCTGCGCCTTGCGCCGGCGCATGGCGACGGGAACGTGGGGCTTCCAGTCCCAATCCATGGGTCATGCCTCCGCTTGTGCGGCGCGCAGGTCCAGCGCGACCAGATCGAGCAGCTCCCGGTCCGACATTTCGGTGAGCAGCACTTCGGCGCCGCCTTCGATCACGTCCTTCGCGAGCTCGCGTTTGGATTCTATCAGCCGGTCGATGCGGTCCTCGAGCGTGCCGCGGCAGACGAACTTGTGCACCAGCACGTTCTTCGTCTGGCCGATGCGAAACGCGCGGTCCGTGGCCTGGTCCTCGACCGCCGGGTTCCACCAGCGGTCGAAATGCACCACGTGCGACGCGGCGGTGAGGTTGAGCCCGGCGCCGCCCGCCTTGAGCGAGAGCACGAAGAACGGCACGCGCTCGTCCTCCTGGAACCGGCGCACCAGGTCCCGGCGCTTCGCCACCGCGGTTTCTCCGTGCAGCACCACGCCCGGCCGCCCGAATACCGAGCCGAGGAAAGCGGCCAGCGGGGCGGTGACCTCGCGAAACTGGGTGAATACCAGCACCTTCTCCTGCTTGGCTGCGATCACTTCGGCGATCTCGCGCAGGCGCAGGAACTTGCCGCTGTCCCGCTCACCCCACGCGCCGTCGCCAAGCCATTGCGAAGGATGGTTGAGGATCTGCTTGTAGCGCATGAGGAACGCGAGCACCGCGCCCTTGCGCGCGATGCCCCGGGCGGCTCCCAGCCCGGCGGCAAGCTCCTTGACCGCCTGCTCGTAGAGCGCCGCCTGGCGCGCGCTCAGGCTGCACCACGCCTTGACCTCGGTCTTGTCGGGCAGGTCGGCGATCACCGCCTTGTCGGTCTTCAGGCGGCGCAGGAGATAGGGGCGCACCAGCTCGCGCAGCGGGCCGTAGTGTCCCGCCTCGTCGAGCCGCCGCGTGAAGCGGCCGAAGGCCTTGCCCGAGCCGAGCAACCCCGGATTGACGAAGTCGAAGATCGACCACAGGTCCGATAGCCGGTTCTCCACCGGCGTGCCGGTGAGCGCGATGCGCGAGCCCGCGTCGAGCGCCTTCGCCGCGCGCGTCTGCCTGGCGCCCGGGCTCTTGATCGCCTGCGCCTCGTCGAGCACCGCCACCCGCCAGCGCGTCGCGGCAATCCAGGGCAGGCGCAGGAGCGAGCCGTAGCTCGTGATGACCAGGTCAACCTCCGCGACACGCGCGGGATCGAGCGCCTTCAGTTTGTCCGCGGGGATCTCCGAGGGGTGCGCAACGATCGCACGCAGCCCCGGCGCGAAACGCTCGATCTCGGCAGCCCAGTTCGCGAGGAGGGAGGCCGGCGCGACGAGCAGGCTCGGCCCCGATCCGGTTCCGCCGTCTCTCTTCAGGGCAACCAGCAGCGCCAGGACCTGGATCGTCTTGCCCAGCCCCATGTCGTCGGCGAGGCAGGCGCCCAGGCCCAGACGATTGAGAAACCAGAGCCAGCGAACGCCGGTCTGCTGGTAGGGGCGCAGCCTCGCGTGCAGCAGCGTACCTGGGTCAGCGTCATCGACCAGCGAACTGTCCGGATCGCGCAGGCCCTGCAGCATCTGCGCGAGCGCGCCGCTCGCGCTGACCTCTGTCCAATTGGCGGTGTCGCGCTCCGGGTCGTCGGCTGCGACGCCCGATCCGATTGCCGCGCCCGAAAGCAGGCGCATCCCTTCGATGAACGAGAGACCGCCGTCAGCTGCGCGGCGTTCGACCGATTGCCAGTGTTCGAGCACTGCCGCGAGCTTGTCGCGATCGATCTCGACCCATTTGCCGCGAATCAGCGCGAGCCCCGAGGTCGACGCCAGGATGTCCCGCGTCTCCTTTGCGGTGAGCGGTTCGCCTTCGAGCGCCATACCGACGGAGAACTCGAGCATCGATTCGATGCCGAGCATCGACGCCTGCTCTCCGCCGACGGTGACCGAGACCGTCGGGCGCGGCGGCTTCTTTCCCTTCCACCAGTCCGGCACGCGCACGATGACGCCTGCCGATTCGAAAACAGGAATGTCGCGCAGGAAGGCGAGCGCCTCGGTCGGCGTCCACCCCAGCGGATGAAAGATTTCGCCGGAATCGACCAGAGCTTTCAGCAGCGGGCTGCCTGCGCTGCCTTTCTGGACCGGCAGCAAGAGCTGCAGAAGCCTGGGCTTGTTGCGCTCACCGGCGTATTCCTGCAACGCCCTGCCCAGAGGCAAATGCTGCGCTTTGCCCTTGGCCGACAGACGATGGCTGTAGGTGGCCATGAACGCGAAGGGCAGCTCCTTGTCACTCCTGTTCTCCGCAAGATGAAAGCACACGCGGCCGATCAGCTGCCAGGCGCTGCCGTGGCCGGCGAAGAACTCGCGCACGCTGCCGCCCGAGTCGCGCACGGCGTTGCGCACAGCGCGATCCAGTGCGTTCCAGTGCTCCTCGAGCAAGTTGGCGTCGAGATACTCGCCGCCTGCCATCGGGGGCGCCATTGCGGCCTGAACGGCAAGTTCGTCG
>JBDSBS010000935.1:0-7602 GCA_039921435.1 Planctomycetota bacterium
ACCTGGCTGCTGCGCACGGGTTGGCGGCGCGTTGGGTTGCTGTCGGTGCACGATCTGCCGGCGACCGCGTGACGCGTCGATTTGTCGCGTGAGTTATTTTCCGCCGATCACCGCTATCCCGTAGTTGCCCACGACCAAGTTGGCCGCGTTGGCGCCGACGTCGAGCGCCCCGCCTTGATTGAACAACTGCGCCCCGAGCAGCACCGGGCTCGACGGCACGAAGGTCGTCCACGTGGCACTGCTCCCGCTCGGCAGGACCGCGTCGATGAGCGCCGGGTCGACCTGCAACAGGCACCCCGGCATGCCGATGCCGGCCAGCGACGCCGGCAACGCACCGAGCGACCACGACGTATTGCTGAGCCCGACGATCATCAGCGCGATCGAAGGGTTTGGCAGCGGGCCGATGTTGACAGAGAACGTCTCGCCGAGCCACGGCCGCTGTGTCGTCGACAGCGTGGGCGGCACACCGAGCGTGCCCGGGCAGCCCATGCCCGCGATCGAGTAGCTGGCTGGATTGGTGGGCGCGTAGCGCCACGTCTCCGGGGTCGGCGAACTGCCGAACATGAGCACCTGGTCGCGCACCCAGTCGTAGGCGAGGTAGGTGTCGGCGCGCGCGCTCGGCGTCGTGCCACCCGTTCGGTTGAGCCAGGTCGCGCCGTCCCATTCCCACGTGTCCGCAGCGGTCTGGTTGCCAAACAGCACGATGCGGTTGCGCGCGAGGTCGGTCTGCAGCGAGTGGTCGTAGCGCGCAGTCGGCGACGTCGCTGGACTCTGCTGCACCCAGTTCGTGCCGTCGAACAGCCACGTGTCGGCGGGTTGCTGGTAGCCGCTGAAAAGCAGCATGTTGCCCGTCGCGGGGTCGAAGGCCATGTCGGTCGCGCGGCGCGCGCTCGGGCTCGTCGGCGTGAGGATCTGCGTCCAGATCGTGCCGTTCCATTCCCACAGTTCGCTGTTGTTGCCGCCGGCGTAGCCGCCGAACAACAGCGTCGTGCCGCGCAGTGGGTGGTAGGCCATGCAGTGGGCCCAGCGTGGTGTCGGCGCCGCGGCGGGAATCATCGCGGTCCAGTTGCTGCCGTCCCATTCCCACGTGTCGCCGAGCGTGGTGCCAGTGGCATCCAGGCCGCCGAACATGACGATGCGGGCGCGCTGCAGGTCCAGGCTCATCGTGTGGGCGACGCGCGCTGGAGGAACGTTCGCGGGGTTGGCCTGCGTCCAGCTCGTGCCGTCGAACAGCCATGTGTCCGAGTAGCGCACGCCGGCGAAGACGCCGCCGAAGAGCACCGTCGTGTCGGTTGGCAGGTAGTAGGCCATCGCGTGGGCCGTGAAGGCCGGCGGCGACGACGCGGGAACGAGCTGTGTCCACGCGGTCTGGGCGGACAGGACTGGGCTTAGGATCAGGCCGAGTAACGAGAAGGGGATCGAGAAGGGGCTCGAGAAGGGGCTCGAGAAGGGGAACGTGGCGATGTGGCGTTTCATGGTGGCTTCGTGACTCGGTTGCTGGTTGCAGCGCGGTTCCACATTCGACGGCTTCGGCGCCCATGCTGCAATCACCGGAAGTGCGCCGGTGCTGCGGTTTCTCGCGCGCAGCTACAACAGCACGCCCACCGGGTGGCTGACGCTGAAGCTCGTCGGCGACAGCGCGCCCCACAGGAAGTAGAGCGGTTGGCCGATCAGGCTGAAGCTCGGTGGGATCGCGATCCGCGTCTTCTCCGGATGGCCGTCGAACTGGTTGCCCGGCTGTGGCCGCGTGAACACATCGAGAATGACGTAGGGACCGGTCGTCGAACCGAGTGCTCCGGCGGCGATCGCGAGGCTCGTCTGCGGTGTGCCGGGCGCTGGCCAACCCGTCATCCAACTGACGGCGTACTCGGTGTTGGTCGGCGCATCGAGGCGCCGCCACGCCACTGCCTGCAAGTCGGTCGGCAGGCCGAGCGGCAGCGGCTGTTCGATCGTTCCCATCATGAACGGCAGGCGGATCTGGCTCGGCAGTGCGGCGCTGCCCGGATCGAGCGAACAGATGCCGTCGACGTCGTCGGGGCCGAGTCCGAGTCCGATGGCGATGCTGATCGGCGTGCCGCCCGGCAGCCGGTAGACGCTGTTCGCGCCACTGCCGAGTGTCGAGTAGAGGATCGCATTGCGAGGACCAGACGGCGGTGGCGAGGCCGGATCGGTCGAGAACAGCACGCGGCCGCGCAGCAGGTCCAGCGCCAGCGCGTCGAGGTCCTCGCTCGAGAGAATGCCCAGGCTCGCCGGTGTCAGCGCTACGCTCGGGGTCGACCAGGCGAGTGTGCCGGGACTCCACGAGGTCGAGAACACCGTGGCACCCGAGCGCAGCGAAGGCACCGAGGTCCACACCATGGGAATCATCGGCGCCGTCGCGGTGGTCACCGAGAAGTAGATCGTCGGCGGCGGCGGCAAGACCGCGAGCTGCGGGTTCTCGAGGTAGAGCAGGCTGATGTAGACGTCGTGGGCGTCGATGTTGCCCTTCACCCCGCCCACGAAGATCGAAGTCTCCGTCGAGTCCTGGGCGCGGAACGGAATGCCGACGAATGCGGGCGGCAGGCTGCTGCCGGGCAGCACGTAAGCAAAGATGTCGCCGGCGGCGCCGTCGGGTCGCGCCACTTCGCTTGCGATGAGGCTGCCTAGCGCGCCGAGTGTAGTGCGCCTCACCGAGAACGTGATCGCGCCCCACTGGCCGGGTGGCACGACTGCGACACCGGCCGCGTCGGCGAGCACCCAGTCGAGTCCCAACGACAGCGCATCGACGTCGACCGATGCACCGCCAAGGAAGGTCGCGAAGTCGGGCATGCCCGGGGAGGCCGGTGACGGCGGCAACACGCCGTCGATGCCGATGTCGGAAAACTGGATCTTGCCCGTGCCGCCCGATAGCGCCGTGCCGGCGTCGACGGAGAAGCCATGCGGGAGAGCAAGGACGGGCCCAGCGCTCGCCTGCGCGATGAGGGCGCTCGGGATGGCAAGAAACGCGAAATTGGCAGGGTGCATGGTGGTCTCCACATTCAGCGGGATCGCAGGGACTCGAGCAAGTTGGAACGTTGCTGGCGGAACTCGACGTCGCCCGGGGCGAGGTCGACGGCGAGGTCGAGCAACCAGAGCCGCAACCGAGCGCGCGCCTCGTCGTCGATCGTCGTGACCGCCAGCAGCGCGGCGAGGTTGGCGATCTGTCGCGCGTTGCGCGGGTCGCTGCGCAGGTCGGCTAGAAACGGCACGAGGGCGGCGTCCAGGTCGTTCTCGGCCAAGGCGACGGCGAGCCGCTGGCCGGCCGGCGCGCTCGCGACCTTCGGGTTGTTGGTGATGGTTGCGGCTGCGGCGGCGGCGAAGTGCTCGACCGCCGCACGGCCGGCGAGCTGCTGCGCGTCGGGGTCGTTCTGCGTCACCGCGGCCATCGCACGCACGAGCTCGACGTTGCCGAGTTCGTACTCGCTCCAACCAACGTCGGGCATGCGCTGCGCCGCCGCGCGAGCGTCGTCGAAGTGGCCGAGTCGGCGTTGCGTCTGGCAGAGTCCCGAGAGGCTGTTGTCGAACCATGGGCGTAGAGCGACCGCGCGTTCGTAGCAGCGAAGTGCTTCGTCGAGGTGGCCGAGGCGCAGGTGCGCGAGGCCGAGGTTGTTCCACGGGCCGTGCCGTTCGGGCCGCAGCCGCAGCGCTTCCTCGCAGTGCGGGATCGCGGCTTCGTACTGGCGCAGCTGCAGCATCGCGACGGCAAACGTGTGCTGCGTGCGCGCCGTCGCGCGACCGTACGTGCCCTCGAGCCAACCTGCCTCGGCGAGGGCGAGTTCGGGATCGGCGCGCTTCCTGCCGAGGATCGCCAACAGGCGCAGGTCGCGCGCCGGCAGGTAGTCGACGGCCTGCGACAAGAGGTCGAAGGCGTGCTCGCAGTCGCGCGCGCGCAGCGCGTGGAAGCCGGCGACGAAGCAGTCGTTCGTGTCGACCGGTTCGGGCAGGCCTTCGAGGTCGACGACGGCGCGCCCGTCGGCAGCGATGTCCGGGATGGCGTAGCGATCGGCGAGGGCCGCGAGGAACGGGCTTGCGTGGCCTTTGGTGATGGCGCGCAGATCGGCATGAGCGTCGGCGAAGCGCCCGGCGTCGAGGCGTTCGGCTGCGCGCAGCAAGCGCACGCCGACGTCGCGGTCGTCGAGGTCGAGCAGTTGGTCGAGTTCGTCGAGCACTGCGGTGCGTTCGCCGATGGGCACGAGCGCACGCTGCTCGGGGCTGCCTTCGATGCAGAGCTCGGCCGGCAGGTGCGCGAGTCGCTCGGCGCGTTCGCGCTGTGCTGCATGCGCACTCACGGCGAGCCATGCCGGCGTGGCGATGGCGCCGATGACGAGCACCAGCATCACTGCGAAGGCCGCTAGCGTTCGCGCGGGGCGCCGCACGACGCGTCGCCACAACCGCTGGCCGCGACCGAGCGGGCGCGCGGCCACGGGGCGGTGCTCGAGGAAGGCGCGCAGGTCCTGGACCATCGCCGCCATGGTCTGGTAGCGCCGGCGCGGGTCGCGTTCGAGGCTCCTGTCGAGGATTGCCTGCAGGTCGCGCGGCAGACCGCGGTACAGCCGCGCGGCGGGTATCGGTTCTTCGCTGCGCAGCGCCACGAGCACGTCCTGCAGGTCGCCGGCGTGCGGCGGCTTTAGTGTCAGCAAGTGGTAGAGCGTGGCGCCGAGGCCATAGACGTCGAGCGTGGCGTGCGGCTCGGTGCGACCACCAGCTTGTTCGGGCGCCATGTAACAGGGCGTGCCGACCACCGAATACGTTCGTGTGATGGACGCTTCACCGACGCGGGTCGCGATGCCGAAGTCGAGCAGCACGGCGGTGCCGTCGTCGCGCACGAAGGCGTTGCTCGGCTTGACGTCGCGGTGGCACACGCCGTCGCCGTGCGCTGCCGCCAGGCCTTCGCCGAGTTCGGCGATCCAGCAAACGACCTGACGCAGATAGCTGTGTTCGAGCAAAGCATTCGGCAGCAGCTCGGCGAGCCACTCGGCGTTCGCGAACGCCGCCGCCGACGGGCCCTCGCGCATCGCGCGCCGTGAGCGATCGAGCACCTTGTGCAGCGAAACGCCGCGCAGCAGTTCGGTGACGAGGAACGTCGTGCCGTCGTCGGTCTGACCCTGATCGTGGATCCGCACGATGTGCGGATGCTCGTGGGCCGCCAATGCGATGGCCTCGCGCTGGAAGCGTGCACGCGTCTCGGGGCTTGTCAGCAGGTCGCGATGCAGCAGCTTGACGGCGACGTCGCGCTGCAGCCGTTCGTCGATGGCGCGGCAGACAGTGCCGGCCGCACCGGCACCGATCGGCTCGCGAAGCCGGTAGCGTCCCGCCAGCAGCTCGTTGTGCGGCAGATGCATCGCACTGCTGCCGGCATGTAGTGCGGGCAGGTCGTCGCGCAGGCCCAGAGCTTGGGCGACCTGCGGCTCCAGGTCGGGACGCGCGGCGCAGAGCGCGCGCAGGTCGATGGGCTGGTCGTCGTCGAGCGCCGCGAGCGCCTGCGCGATCCAGTCGGCAACGAGGTCGTCGTCGCCAGGTTGGCCGCTGTCGGGTTGACCGTCGCCACATTGACCCGTGCTCATCGGCGGTGCTCTGGCGGATCGATGCCGCGTTCTCGCAGGCGCATCAGCAGGCGAGCCTGTGCAGCGTGGAACGCCTTGCGCGCGGCGTCGGCCGAGGGCCAGGCGAGTCGTTCGGCGAGATCGCCGAACTCGAGCGACTGCTCGAGCCGCAGCGTCAGCAGCGTGCGTTCGCGGTCGGGGAACGTCGCGAGCACTTCGCGATAGATCGCCAGCTGTTCCGAGTTGGCCGCGAGCGTGCCTGGCGAGGGTTCCGCAGCCGCGGCACCGGCCGTCTGTGGCCCGGCGTCATCGATGCGGCGCACGTCGCGGCGCGCGGCCTGGCTGCGGCGGATCTGGTCGACGAGGCGGTGTTCGACGAGCGTTGCCAGCAGCGTGACGAACGCATCTTCGCTCTCGCCGTCCCAGCGATCGAGGCCGCGCAGCACTTCGAGGAACACATCCTGCACGATGTCGCCGGTACTCAGCAGGCGCAGCACCGCGTGCTGATGCGGGCGCAAGCGCTGTTGGATCTGGCGGTGCACGAGCGTGGCCACGCGCGGGTAGTAGTGCGCGATCAGTTCGGCCAAGGCCTGTTTGGATCCGGCCTTGGCGGCGGTGAGCAGCTCGGCCAAGCCGTTCATGCGCAGCAGTATCGTCGAAGTCGGGCGGCTTGGGCAGGCCTGGCCACGACAGCGCTCGCCAGGGGTGCTCGGCGCTGCGAGGCGGCGCGCCGATGATGCGTTCTTGGCTGCGCGCGCGCGCGGCATCGCTCCGACCGATGACAGGGCCTCGAATGCGGCAGTCGGGTTCACAACCCAGGAACCGTGCGTTGCCCGGGCCACCGGAGAGCTTTCTGGGGAATCCTGCGCAGATCGTGGCCGGCACTCAGAGGTCGCCGACGACCGTCGCCTGGAAGCCTTCGCTGCCGGCGTAGGTGAGCAGCACGGCATCGGCGCGCGCGTGGCGCCGGATCAGCTCATGCAACCATTCCTCTTCGCCGGGCCAGACATAGGCGAAGACGAGATCGAAGTCGGTGAGGTCGAGGCCGAACTCGTCGAAGGCGCAGGCGCCGTTCGTCAGCGTGAGGAAGTCCCCGGTTAGGTTCTCGATCTCGTTCTGGTAGGCCATCGGCACGAACGTGCCCTCGGCGAACGTGGCCGCGGAGACGAGCCGTTCGGCGAGGGCGATCGAACGCCGCACGAGCCACGGTTCGATTTCGATGCCGTAGGCCTCGAAGCCGAGCAAGTCGGCCATGATCGTGACGACGCCGGCGGCCGAGCCGAACTCGACGAACGTCGTTGCGCGTGCGCGCAGCGGCCGCAGCGCTTCGTACGCACCGCGGTGATCACACGGGATGAACGGGTGGTGGCGGTCCGCCGTGAGGGCGCGGAACTCCATCCAGACGTCATTGCCTGCCGCGATCAGTTCGTCGAGCGCGGCAGGCTGGATGGACGGCAGTCCGGGCATGTGGAGTCGATCGCGAGCCCGGCTGCTGCCCGGGCGCGATTGCCCGGCGCGCCTGCCCAGCTACGGACAGCTCGTCGTGAGGTTGCCGACGCGGATGCGCAGGCCCGAGCTCATGTTGAACGTGCCGAACAGCGGCCCGCCTGGCACCAACGCGAGCATCTGGAAGTCGAGGTCGTTGCCCTCGAGCGACGGATTGTTGGGCACTGCCAACGAGATCGTCGCCATGCCGGTGGCGTCAGCGAGTGCCACGACCGGGCCCAGCATCGCGAGCGGGTTGGCGGTGTAGGCGGTGCAGCCTGGCGCCACCAGCACGGAACCGGGGGCGGTGCTCAGCAGGAACGCGCACAAGGTTCCCGCTGGGTTGCTGCCACTGCGCAGCGCGAACGTGGAGTTGCCGAGCAGCGCGCGATCTGGCGTGCCGGTCGCGTACAGGGTCGGTGCCGACGGATTGCCGCAACCGGCGCCGAGGCTCTGGTTGTACAGGCCGCCGGGAGTCGAGGTGTTCACCGAGACGGTCAGCGCGCCCGGTCCGATCTCGTACTGGTCGAGCGAAGCCGCGCCGGACTTCGGCGCC
>JBDSBS010000936.1:0-8665 GCA_039921435.1 Planctomycetota bacterium
GTTCGTGAGCGTGGCGGCATCATGGTTCGCCGGTTGCTGATCGATCGGGCCGAGCACGTGCTCAGCACCGAGCTGCATGAGCAGGGCGAGCGTGCCGGGCGAATCCGGTCCCTTGTTCACCAGGTCGCCGACCGGCAGCAGTCGATCGCGTCCGACCGTGAAGTCGACGGCGCGCAGCAGGCGTTCGAGGGGTTCGCGACAGCCTTGTATGTCGCCGACGAAGACCCGGCGTGCGTTGGAACTCATGAGAATGACATCGATCGACTTGCGAGCTGCGGCAGCATCTGCATTGTTCCGCCTCCCGGCCTCGGCTCAACCTCCAATCCCGGGCCCACCACTCCGCCGCATGCAGCTCGCCGCATCATGACCCGACTGCTCGCTGCCGCCGGCTCGATCTCGGCGTTCACGCTACTGTCGCGCATCCTCGGGCTGATCCGCGACCGACTCATGGCGCAGACGCTCGGCGCCGGCTGGGTGCAGGGCACGTTCTTGCTGGCCTGGACCTTGCCCAACCTCATGCGCCGCCTGCTCGGCGAGGGTGCGCTGTCCGCGTCATTGGTGCCGGCCTACGCCAAGGCGCGACGCAGCGGCAACGAAGCCGAGGCGCGCGAACTGCTGGCGCAGGTGACCGGCACCGTCGTGACGATCCTGGCGCCGCTGTGCCTTGCCGTCGCGACGCTCAGCATCGTGGTGCCCGCCGAGTGGCTACCAGCACCGACCGAAGGCGGCGTACCGGCAATGCGCCTTCTGCTCTCGCTCAACGCAGTGCTGTTCGTCTACGCGCTGCCGGTTTGCTTGACGGCAGTGTTTTCGGGCGCCCTCAACACGCTCGGTATGTTTGCGCTGCCTGCGGCGGTGCCGATCGTGCTCAACGCGTTCTGGATCGGCGCCATGCTGCTGGCGAAGCCGCTGGGCATCACGGTCGACGTCGAAATCGCCAACTTCGCGGCATGGAGCCTCTCGATCGGCGGCATCCTGCAGCTGCTGCTCGTCGTGGTGCCACTGCGCCTGCGCGGCGAGCTGCTGCGCCCGCGGCTTGGGCTGCCTGTGCGCGGCACGGCCGCGTTCGGCGTGTTCGTCGCGATGGCACCGACCGTGCTCGGCATGTCGCTCAACCAGGTCAGCAGCTTGCTCGACCAACTGATGGCGTACTACCTGATCGCGCCGGGCGCGGTCACCTACGTCTACCTCGCCAACCGGCTGCTGCTGTTTCCGCACGCGCTGACGGCGATGTCGGTCGCAGTCGCCGTGTTTCCCAAGCTCGCCCACGAAGCGCACGACGAGGATCGCGTGGCGCTGCGACGAACGCTCGACCTCGCTGCCGCGGCGACGATCCTCGTGACACTGCCGGCCTCCTGCGGGCTCATCGTGCTCGGCGACGACGTCGTGCGCGTGCTGTTCCAAGGCGGCCACTTTGGCGAAGCAGACATGTGGCCGACGGTGCTGACGTCGTCGTGCCTGGTCGCGGGCCTGCCGTTCCTCGGCCTGGCCCAGCTCTACGCGCGCGCCTTCTACGCGGTCGGTGACACCACCACACCCGCGCGCTTCGCCGTGCGCCTCGTGCTGCTCAACGTCGCGATGAACGTCACACTGCTGCTGACGACCAACCTCGCCACGGCGGGTTTGACCCTCGCGAGCAGCCTCTCGTCGTTGGCCAACGCGCTGCTGCTCGCGAACGCATTCCGTCGTCACGCGGCCCCTGGCCACACGTTGCGCGCGTCGTGGATACGTTCGCTGCTGGCGACCGGGGCAATGTGCGCAACGATACCGTTCGTCAAGCTGGCGCCGGCCGACGCCAGCCTACTGGCGCGTGCGTTCGGCAATGTCGCGTGGCCGATTGGCGTTGGCATGGTCGTGTACCTGCTCGGACACGTACTGCTGCGTTCGCCCGAACTGCGGGCCCTGCGCCGTCGGCGCAAGCCCTGATAGAAGGTTCCTGCCGAGTCGGCTCGACGACAGCTCACTCGATGCGTTCGAACTCGAGGAAGCTGCTCTCGTCCTGGTAGAGGCGCACGATGCCGCGGCCGATGAAGAACCGGCGCACCTCGGCCGTGCCGGGTGCCTCGACGTGGATGCCGCCGCGTTCGTCCGTGTAGTAGCCGAGTGCGACCTCGGTGCACAACTTGTCGGCGTCGGGGTGCCACGTGCGAACGCCTGCACGCAGCAGCGGCAGGTCGGGATCCGAACCCGGGCCGGCGAGGCACAGCAACATGTGGCGGCGCGTGATCGCCAGATAACCGCGGCTCGGCTTTGGCTCGTCCCTGCCACCGATCACGCGCTTCCTGAGCTCGTAGAACCCTTCGAGCACGTGCGGCTCGGGCTTGCCAGGCACCTTCGCGGGAGCTCGCGTCGTGACAGGTACAGGCGATGGCGATGGCGATGGCGATGGCGGCGGATCCTGCGCCTGCTGCCACGCGGCAGCCAAGCCGCCGACACCGAGGCACCACGCGAGAAGTGAGCTACGAATGTTCATGAGTCCTCCCTGTCGAGAATGTCTTGCCTTCCGTCAGTCGATTGGCACGACGATGCCGTTCAGCTCGCTGCCAGGTTCGAGCCGCACGCGCAGACTGCCGTAACGCTGCACGCTGCGCCGCCGACCGGTCGGGACCTGCAACTGGGCTTGGATCTCGACATCGCCCGGCCGCAGGTGAGTCAATTCGAAGTTGCCCGCCGCGTCGGCGCGCACGGCGTCGCGGTCTCCGTAGAAGACGAGCGCACCGCCGAGCGCCGCCTGAGTCGTCGCATCGACCACGCGCCCGCGCGCAACGGCTCCGGGCACGATGTCGACCTGCACAGATGCATCCACCTGACCGCGCACGGTTGCGTATGTCCACGTCGGCGGCAGGCCGAAGAGCAGCAGGCGCGGCTCGAGGCCGATCGGAACGTGGTCGAGTCGGAACGTTCCGTCGCGCTCGGGGCGTGCTTCGACGCCCGGCAGACCGCGCGCGAGCACGCGCAGCGCGCGAATGTCGAGTTCGGTTGGCGCCACGATGCGACCGACGATGGGTTTGGTGCGCGCCAACGCGACGATCGGCCAGGTCTCGTCGTCGATGCGCCCGAGTGCCTGATGGCTCATCGCAAAGCCGCGAGCGCGCACGCGCAGGCCGAGACCGTCGAGTTCGCTGTCGATGCCTTCGATCGTGAAGTTGCCCTCAGCGTCGGTGCGCGCCGAACCGAGATCGATGCCGTGTTCGCCGCCTCCCATCAAGTAGACCTCGGCGTCGGCGACCGGTTGCAGGCCAGCGCAGCGCCACCCGTAGCACCAGAAGCCGATCGGTTCGGCGACGCGGCCCTGTAAGAGCCTGCCGGTCCGCAGCTGGATGGCGGGCAGCGTCTGGCCGAGGCGAACGAAGACGAAGCCCGTGCCAACGCCGGGTCCCCGGTAGCGAACGACCGCCTGTTCGGGCACGAGTTCGCGGCCGAGAGCTACGGACGTGGCAGAGGCGAGCTGTAGTTGGCCGAGCGGCGGCGGCGGCGAAGGTGCGCCGAAGGCGAGCTGGTCGGGGAACACCGTCAGCTCGAGCGCGGGCATCGGCATGGCTGCGTCGCCGCGTTCGAAGTGCAGCGTGACGCGGCCGCTCCGCCAATACCGGTAACCCCACCACACCAGCGCCGCGATCGCACACGCAAGCAGCGCGAGCAACGCAAGCGAAGGGCGATGTCGACGCGGCGCGATCGGTCGCGGGCGACGCCGTGAGCTCGGAGGGCGCGGCGTAGAGGGCGATGGAGTGGAAGACACGCAGCCGACGATACCGGGATGCTCACTCGGTCGCCCTGCCTGCCTGCCACGTCCCGATCGAGGTCCAAGAGTATGAGGGGCCTCGCCATCGCGCGGGGTCGATCGGTTCAGGCTCCCCGCAAGACCCGGTGGCGAGGGCGGCTCGGCAGCGGGCCCTCCGACACCACCTTCTCGGCAGCGCACCAGGCCGGGCGCGTGGGCCAATGTCCTGTTCCAGCAGGATCCCTCTGTCGATACTCACGTCTTGACCATCCATTCGACCGATATATACTGCTGTCATGACACGGGCCAAGTTGTTCAAGAACGGCGGGAGCCAGGCCGTCCGGCTGCCCAAGGAGTACCGTTTCGAGGGCGAAGAGGTGCTGATCCACCGCGATGGCCGCCGCGTGGTGCTCGAACCAGCGGACGAGTGGCCGCCGGGGTTCTTGGCCACGTTGGGCGCCTGGGACGAGACCATCGAACGAGCGCCCCAAGAGCGACTGAAAGATGCCCGCGACCCGTTCGCCAAGCGATGACCTGGATGCTCGATACCGACACCGTCAGTTTCGCGCTGCGCGGTGAAGGCAAGGTCGCCGAACGCATCCAAACGCGCCTTCCTTCCGAGATCCTGGTTAGTTCACTCACCGCCGCGGAACTCTGGTTTGGTGTCGAGCGCCGCCAATCCAAGAAACTGCGCCGGTTGGTGGCAACGTTTCTCGACACCGTGGAAGTGTTGCCTTTCGACGCCGCAGCTGCCCAGCGCTACGGCCGCGTGGCAGCGGCACTCGTTGCCAAGGGTCAACCGATCGGGCTCGTCGACGCGATGATCGCCGCGCATGCAATCACGAGCGAGTCGGTTCTCGTCACACACAATGCGGCTCACTTTCGGCGCGTGAGCGGGATCGATCTCGAAGACTGGTACTGAGCCCATGGGTTCTGGGCTTCTGGGTTCTGGGCCTCTGGGTTCTGGGCCTCTGGGTTCTGGGCGAAGCCCTGGTTGGGCGCCCTGCTCGCCCTACTTCAAGTGCCGCCGCACGAACGTCAGCACCACAGCAGGGCGCAAGCAATGGCGAACGGCGAGGACCAACGGTGTGAACGGTTCATGGTGGGCCAAGAGAATGCGTCGACGCCGTCAAAGGTGGATCTGGTCTCTCGCGCAACCGAGCCAGCAGTTGCTCAAACCGGCGATTGCTGCGACCATGCCGCGAGCCCGGGATCCACATGCACATCTACCTGTTGCGCCATGGCATCGCCCAAGATGCAGGACCCGGTGTCACCGACCGCGACCGCGCGCTCACCGAAGAGGGCTGGAAGCGATTGCGTCGCGCAGCTTCGACCTGGCGCGAGCTCGTCGAGACGCCCGACGTCGTGCTCGTGAGCCCACTGAAGCGCGCGCAGGAGAGCGCGAGCGTGTTGGCCGAGGCCTGCGGCTTGGGCGGCGAGCTGCGCACCGAGTCAGCCCTGGTGCCAGAGGCGCCGCCGGGGCTGGCCATCAATCTGCTGCAGGCCGAAGCTTTCTCTGGCACCAAGAGCGTGGCCGTCGTCGGTCACGAACCGCATCTCGGCTATCTGCTCGGACTCCTCTTGACCGGCCACCCGCGCCAACCGATCCCGTTGAAGAAGGGCATGCTCGTCGGCGTGGAAACCGAATCCGCTGCGAGCCTCGTGGCGGGGCTGCGCTTCGCACTGACGCAGAAGGCCGCCGCGCAGTTCAACTGAAGCTCTCCTCGACTGATGCTCTCGACTGAAGCATCAGCCGCTGCGCGGCCGCGGCACGAGCACGACGTTGTCGGCACCGTTCGCTGGCACGGTGAGGTCGTCGCAGAAGTACTCCGCGTTCTTCTTCTCGTCGATCTGGGCATGCACTCGGACTCGATAGCGACCGGGCTCGAGGTCGCTGGTCGAGAACTCGCCGTTGCTGTTGTTGATGCCGGCGCCGTCGACGTATTCGCCAATCTTGTCGAGAGCCGCCCCTTCGGGGATCTTGTAGAAGCCGACCCACACAAACTGCGGCTTCTTTGCGCCCATCACCTGCATGTCGACGCGCCCCTTGACGACGATGGCCGCCCGCAAGTCGATGCGCAGCGAGTCCATCGGCACGCCGCCCGTCACAACGATGCCCTTCAACTCACCGCGGGCGGAGTTCTCGCCGCGACCACCGCGCACTTCCAGCGTCCACGTGCCCTCGGCAATCGGTGCGAAGTGAAAGGCTCCCTTGGCATCGGTGGGCGAACCGAGCCAGGCGCTGCCGCCGGTGCCTTCGACGCCCTTCCCGGTGCCACCGCCGGTGCCACCGACCGGCTTCAGCTGGCCTTGCGCTTGCACGAAGACCCCGGTCGCGGGGCTGCCATCGGGCATGTAGCAAACGCCGCCTATCGATGAAGTCGAGACGTCGATCGTGAGCTCCCTCACCTCGCCCACCCCGAGCGCCATGTTCGAGCTCCACAGGGTGCCCCCTCGGCCGAACAACACCCCGCCTTCGGCGACGCTCGCGACGGTGACCGAAAGGTCGGAAGCCGGCACCGTGCCGAGATCGAAGCGGCCGCGCTCGTCGACCTGAGCCGTGAACCGCCTCTGCTTGGCGCGCCCATTGACGACGTAGCCGACGGCGCGCCGACCGTCGACGGTGACCGAGCCCTGCACCTGCGCCGTCGGGCCCTCGATCGGCTTCTCCCCTACCTCGAGTTGCGCCTCGGCCGTTTGCCCAGAGAGCACGTCGACCTCGACGTTTTGCGAAGAGCCGCCGCTCATCATGTACATGCTCTGCGCCATGGTCATCACACCACCGGGTGAGCGCAGCGAATCGATCGCTTTGAACGACGTGATCCGGTACTTGCCGGGTTGCAGCGCCGCGACCGCAAACGTGCCGTCGAGGCCCGGCGAGACGATCATCGGTACCTGCTCGAGCGGGCCGCGGGGCTCGTCGCCGCGCCGACGCTCGATGGCCAGTGAGAACTTGCCGAACTCCGGCGGGCGACCGTTCTCCGTGATGACACCGTGCAGCGAGCCAGGCAATTGCATGCGCAGCACGAGCTGCTCGTCGAGCTTTGCCTCGCCATGCACGACACCAAAGCGCGGATGTTCGGCGCTCACGCGCAGCGTTTCGGCCTGCAGCTTGTCGATGTCGAGCTGACCTTCGGCGTCGGTGCGGCCGCAGCGCACGGGCATTTCGGCGAGTCGCTTGCCAGTCGCTTCGGCGAAGATCGTCGCATTGCGCAGGGGCTTGTCGTTCTGGTTGAGCACGAGCACGCGAAACAGCCGAGGCGTCGGCAGCTTCAGCGCAACGCTGGCATCGGTGGTCTTGATCTCGAACGAAGCGAACGCGACGGCGAAGCCGGGTGCATCGGCAATCAGCGTGTACTGCCCAGCAGCGAGGTTCTCGATGCGCCATTGGCCATCCGCGACGTCCTTCTGCCGCTCACTGAGATCGACGGGCGGCACGAAACCCAGCATGTGCATCTCGGCAGCACCTTCGCCAGCCTTGCCCTGCAGCAGTTTGAAACGCGGCTCCTTGACCGGCGAACCGTCCTCGAGCGCCACGGAAACCGCCACGGCGAACGTAGCGGGCAGCGTCACGACGACCTCGCCGAGCACCGACTGCGGTTCGGCCAAGAGCCACGGATGGCCCTTGCCGCGCCGCGCCGCGACCGTGACCTTGCCCGGCGCAAAGCCCTGTCCTTGGAAGCGCCCCTGCTCGTCGGTCTTGCCGAGCTTCTGAGCCAGGTCGACTGGCGCCATCGACAACGTCGAACCGGCGATCACGTCCGCATCGCCGATGGGCTTGCCGCGCGTGTCCAGCACCTTGCCGATCAGTTCTTCGCCGCGCTTGAGCCGGATGCTACCGACGTCCTTCTCCTGGCCCGCTCGCACCTGGATGCTCGGCTTGAGGTCCGACAAGAAGGCGCGTTTCGTGGTCGCCAACAGGTTGCTACCCGGCGTCACGCCGACGAGCCGGAAGTGGCCCTCGGCATCGGTGTAGGTGGTCGGGATCGGGAGGTTGTCGAACACATCCTTCACCCAAGGAGGCATCTCGAGCACCTTCACGGGCGACTGCGGTTCGCGGATCAGCACCGCTCCTTCGGGATCGAAGCGCTCGACGGGGAAGAACGCCGCCAGCGTGCCCGGCAAGTCCGCAGCGCGCACGAGTGCAGCGGGCAGCGGGTCGCCGTTGTCGTCGAGCACAGTGCCGACGATGATGCCGGCGTCCGCCAGAACGATGTCGCCGAGATCGACGATCTCGCCCGGCGAAGGCGTGCGCGTCACGATCTGATAGGTCGGCGCATCACTGCCGATGCCGGCGTAGAGCAGGTAGAACGCGCGCGGCCAAACACCGGCGATGAGAAACTTGCCGTCCGCAGCGGTCTTGGTCTCGCCCGCGATGTATTGCGGTGCAAATGTCGACTCGTCGGCGAAGACGTCGAGACCGCCGATGAGAACCGAATCGAGGGCACCGCGGTAGATGCGCACGCCGGTTTCGGCGACAGCGATCTTGTCGTGGTTGACGACGCGGCCTCGGAAGCCACACAAGCCGGCCTGGATCTCGGGGTCGTCGAGCGAATCGACCGACCGCACCGCGAGCACTTCGCGCCGCGTCGAGGCGGTCGCCGAACCGCGCGCCAGTTCACCTGGCTCGCTGACCGCGGTCACCGCGTGCTGTGCGGCAGAGTCTGTTCCCGATCGGGGCGGCGGCAGTGCGTCACCACGTGAGAAGAACCAAATGGCGCCGACCACGGCTGCCACGACAAGAATGAGGGCGAATACCAACGAACGCTGCATCAAATACCTCCGACGGGACGAGCCGACGTTGTAGCCGATCGACAAGCGCGCCTGCCGATTTCGCCGAACCCGCGACGGCTATTCGCTCGATCGAAGCGACTGCCTGGCGCGCCAGAACGCGATCGTCGCGAGCACGATCGCGTGGTCGATCTCCCCGCGACAGAGCATCGC
>JBDSBS010000937.1:0-5457 GCA_039921435.1 Planctomycetota bacterium
GTGCGGCATTCACGCTGCTCGCAGACGACGGCACGTTCACGTGCGTCAAGGGCTGACCTCGGCAACCTGAAAGGCGCGCAGGTCGCCGCACAGGCTGCGCACCTGCGCGCGCAGCACCGCCATTGCGGTGGCGAGATGGTTGTCGCAAGGCCAGCGCCGAACGCGAAGGAACAGCTGGTGCGCGACGCGCAGACATGGCTCATCCAGGCACGGCCCCTGGCTGTGCACGAGGCGGCGCAACATGACGTCGGCAAACGTCACGGCCAAGTCGTTGCGCACGGCGTGCACGAGTTCGGCGGCCAGGAACGGCCGGTGCGGACACAGCGGTCGGTGCCAGTTCGAGTCTTCGCTGCACAATTGCCGCACGAGCGCCACTCGACTGCCGTGCCGCTGCCACAGCGGATCGGTCACTTCGCGCGGGCCATCGCCTCCGGGCAGGGGCAGCACACGCGTCGGCGAAGCGTCGCGGAAGCCGAACAACTTGCCGACGACGCGCTCCGCCAGCGCGCGGTGGGTCGTCAACTTGCCGCCGACGATGGTGTGCAGGTGGCCGACGAGCAGCCCTTCGGTGACGACGAACGCCTCGCGGTTGAGCGCGCCGGCCGGCCCCTTGCCGATCGGCAGCGAACGCCAGCCGGCATAGGCGAACTTCACGTCGGCGCGACTTGGCGGCGGCTCAAGCAAGAAGTGCAATGCTTCGAACAGGTACTCGAGGTCCGCGGCCGGCGGCGCCGTCTCGTCGCCGGCGAGCGAGTCCTCGACTTCGGTCGTGCCACACAGCGTTCCGTCCTCGTGCGGCACGACGAACTGGATGCGGCCGTCGGGCAGAAACGCAGCAAGCGCCGTCTCGCCGGCGCGCGGCGGCAAGACCACGTGGCTGCCCCGGCTCTGCCGCACCAGCGGAGCCCCGTCGACGCGCATTGCCAGGCGCACGGCGTCGGCATTCGGGCCGGCCGCATTGACGACTTTGAGCGCTCGCACGACGACCTCCGCGCCGGTCAGGCAGTCGACGAGATGCAGTCCGTCGCCGTGCACGCTGACTGCGGCACAGTGGGTCGCGACGAGCGCCCCCGCGGCGTGCGCCGACAGCACGTTCGCCAGCGTGAGCCGCGCGTCTTGCGTCGTCGCGTCGAAGAACTCGATCGCCCGCCGCAGGCCGTTCGTGCGCAGACCCGGAAACGCGGCCGCGGCTTCGGTAGCCGACAGCGAACGGGGCCCCGGCAACGTGCTGCGGCCAGCCAAACGCGCGTAGAGCGCGGTGCCGAGCCGCATCAGCGCGGCCGAGCCGCCGCCATCGCGGAAGAACGGCATGATCATCGGCACGGGCCGCACGAGGTGTGGCGCCAGCCGCAGCAAGCGTTCGCGTTCGCGCAGAGCCTCGCGCACGAGGCCGAAGCGCGCCTGGCGCAGGTAGCGCAGGCCGCCGTGCACGAGCCGTGAACTCCGCGAACTCGTGCCGGCCGCGATGTCGCGCGAGTCGATCAGCAACACGTGGAGGCCGCGCACAGCCGCTTCGCGCGCGATGGCGGCGCCCTGGATGCCAGCGCCGATGACGATGAGGTCGTGGGTCGTGCCCTGCAGCGCTCTCGGGTCAGTTCGCAAGCTGGCGATTGTGGCGCGCCACGAGGTCGCACTCCAGCACCAGGCGGGCCTTCCGACGACAGAGTCCTGGCTCGCGAATGTCCCACGATGCGCGGCTTCGGACCGAGCGGCGCACGCTACTCTTCCCGCATGTCGCCAACGGATGGACAGCCATGGTTCCATGCCGCGCTCCAGTTGTTGGACGTGCGCAGGCAGGATCGCGTGCTAGCCCTGCACTGCGGGCTGCAGCAGGCGAACGACGTAGCGACCTTGGTCGGCGGTCGTGGCGAAGTGACGATCGTGCAGCCGGACCGGCGCGCTGCCGAAGCAATGGCCGAATCGACCTTGCCGCAGATTCGGGTCCTGGCACACGCGCTGCAAGGCGACGAGCACTTCGGCACCTTCGATGCAATGCTGGTCGTGCCGCCGACAGGCCCGCTGCTCCCAACCGGCGCCTACGCGGATCTGGCCCGGAGCAACCTGCGCCCCGGCGGACGCTTCGTGATCGACGTGCCCGGGCTCGTCATGCAGCCCGACCTCGCCATAGCCTGGTCGAGTCTCGGCTGGCCCGAAGACCGGCTGCAGCCGCTGCGCGGCCTCGCCGACGACAACCTGGCGGAGGTCATGCGCGGGGCCGGCCTGCGTCGCGTCGAAGCGGTGCTTGGCTCGCACCTTCTGCACGTGTCGACCCCAGCCGACCTCGTCGACACGTTCGCGGAAGCGGTGGACCTCAGCAACGACGAACGCATCGAACTGACCCACGCGATCGTGCGCCGTCGCGGTGGTGCGGGACCGCTGGACGCGCTCGTTCACCGCACGCGTCTTCAGGCGCTGCGTTGAGCGCGACGATCGTCCAAGAACATTTTCCGGCAGAAACGGCCCCACCGCATCCACCATGGTGGCGGCGGTCGTTCGCAGCGGCGCGTAGTCGTGAACGCAGCCGGACAGCGTAGTCACCGGGGAAGACTTCGATCGACCGCCGCCGCTTTTCCTTCCGCCTCGGGTCCGGCTGGCCCGCCTCGCAGCGCTGCGCTGATCGCGAGCCGCGCCGCTTCGCGCGCGGGGCCGCTCAGAGATTCTGGTAGTTCGGCCCGCCGCCGCCTTCCGGCGTCACCCAGTTGATGACCTGATAAGGGTCCATGATGTCGCACGTCTTGCAGTGCACGCAGTTGCTGGCGTTGATTTTCAGGTCGATGCCGTGCTTGGTACCGGCCTTCTGTTCCATCTCGTAGACCGAGGCGGGACAGAAGTGCTGGCAGGGGTTGCCAAACTCCTCGACGCACCGCGTCGAACACAGATCGGGCTGAGTCACGATGAGGTGGCAAGGCTGATCCTCCTCGTGCATCGTGCCCGAGCTGTAGACCGACGTCAGTTTGTCGAACGTGAGTACGCCATCGTCGGGCAGCTTTTCGAGCGTTGGCTTGCCCCCAACCCCAGTAGCCCTGCCGCCGAAGTAGTCCCCCACCTTCTGCATGTAGGTGTGGCCCGCGTTGCTCGTCTTCTGGTCGGACCACAACGTGCCCTTGCCGCCGAACAGTGTCGCGAACCCTGCGTTGACGAGGCCCGCGAGCCGGCCCTTGTGGAAGCCTTGATGGAAGTTGCGGCACTTCCAAAGCTCGTCGTGGATCCAATCCTTCTGCATGGTATCCGCGTACGACGCCGTCGACGTCGCCGAGAAGTCGCCCTTCAGCAAGCACGCGAACGCCGTCTCGGCAGCGAGCATGCCGCTGCGCAGCGCCAGGTGGATGCCCTTGAGCCGCATGCTGTTCATGAGGCCGGCGCTGTCACCGACGAGCAAGAAGCCGTCGCCGAAACTCTTCGGCATCGAGTAGAGGCCGCCCTCGGGCAGCGACTTGGCGCCGTAGTGCAGCATCTTGCCGCCGCTCAGGAACGCCGCGATCTTCGGGTTGACCTTCATGCGCTGCAGCTGGCGATGCGCGTCCATCGTCGGGTCTGGACAGTCGAGGCCAACGACGAGACCGATCGAGACGAGGTTCTTGCCGCCCTCGGTCTTGCCCATGCCGTAGACCCAGCCGCCGCCAAACGTCTGGCTGTCGAGCGGGTAGCCCATCGTGTGCACCACGAGACCCGGTGGGCATTGCCCCTCTGGCACCTCCCAGACTTCCTTGACGCCGAGTGCGTAGACCTGCGGGTTCTTGCCCTCGAGCTTCAGGTCGGCGACCAGCTGCTTGGTCATCGAACCGCGGCTGCCCTCAGCGAGCACGACGAGCTTGCCCTTCAGGATGCCGCCCGCTTCGAAGTTCCCCTTCTTGGCGCCGTGCTTGTCGAGGCCCGAGTCGCCGAGTTGCACACCCGTAACCTTGGCACCCTCGCGCTGCAGCTTGGCCCCGGGGAAGCCGGGGAAGACCTGGATGCCCTTCTGCTCGGCAATGCCACCGAGCCACTTCACCATCTTGTTGAGCGAGACCACGAAGTTGCCGTGGTTCTTCAACGGCGGCGGTGTCACCGGGAACTTGAACCCGCCCTTTTCGGTCAGCCAGAGCGCGTAGTCGTGGTTCACTTCGGCCTCGACCGGCGCCTTCGGCTCCATCGTGCGCCAACCCGGCAACAGGGCATCGAGCCCCTTCGGATCCATGACCGCGCCGGAGAGCGAATGAGCCCCAATCTCCGCCGCTTTTTCGATGAGGCAGATTTCGGGCGCCAGCTTCGGACCCTTGCCAGCCTTCTCGATGTCACCCCCAGGCTTCTCGATGGCGCTGTTGTGCCGCTCGATCAGATTCGCCAGGTGGATCGCTGTGCTGAGGCCGGCAGGGCCAGCGCCGACCACCACAACATCGAACTCCATCACATCGCGCTCGGTCATGCGGAATCGTTTGCCTGCAGCTTGGTAACCGCTGCGCTTCGTCACACTACAGACCAACGTCCAGAGACTGCAACGGCAACCGCAGTTTGGCCGTTGCGACCTAAGCCAACGACCCGAAGGCATCCCCCGACCCCGAGGATCCGACCATGAAGCGCACCTACTCCCTGCAGGAAGCCAACCAGGCGCTGCGACTGGTCCGGGCCATCGCCGCCGAAATGCTCGAGCGGCGCACCTCGCGCCGCGCCCTCGCTCGTCAGCGCGAACAGCTCGAAGCAGCGGTCACGCCGGAGGGATTGCGCAGTGAGCTAGCGGAGCTCGATGCGCGGATCTGGGAGCACGACGAAGCCACCGGACGCTGCAAGGCAGAACTCGAGGACCTGAGCATGACGGTGCTCCGCACCAACCCTCTCACGATCCACATTCCCGGCATGAGCCGAACGGGAACCGTGGTGTTCTGCTGGCAAGAAGGCGAAGGCTCGGTGTGCTACGGCCACCCCATCGGCGAAGAAGAGCACCAGCGGCGTCCCCTGCGCGTTCGGGCCAAGGGCGCCTGAGGTCGGCGGCCGGGAACTGGATTCCTGGCTCCACCTGTTTCGCTCCACCTGTTTCGCTCCACCTGTTTCGCTCTACCTGTTCCGCGCCGCCGGGCGCGCTTGGCGTTCGCCGCCAGGTCGCTTGCCCCCGCCCGGACCACCGGCCACGATGACCGGCGCACCCGTTCCCCGAGGTTTGCGCCGCACCGATGTTCCACTGTGTGATCCTGTTCTCGCTGAAGCCGGGCATCTCCCTCGATCGGGTTCGCGAAGCTCGCCAGTCGCTCCAGGCGCTCGTCGAAACGATGCCGGGCGTCGCGCACCTGACCGTCACACACAACCTCGCGACCGACCGCCAGGGCTACAATCTCGCCCTGTTCTCCCTGTTCGAGACGCGCATGGCATGCGAGATCTTCCTGCGCCACCCCGAGTACCAGCGCGTCTGGCACGAGGAGCTGGAGCCCGTCGTCGATCGCCATCTGATGGCCCAAGGCGAAAGCGACGCCGCCTGACTTGCTC
>JBDSBS010000938.1:0-7661 GCA_039921435.1 Planctomycetota bacterium
AGCCCGGCGTTGCCCAGGGCCAACCGCACGGTCGCTGCCTCGCGCAGCGGCGGCGAGGCCCAGCGCCGGGCGAGTTCTTCGCGGTCAGGGTCGCTTGCGCAGGCGGCGCGCAGGGCGTCGTCGACCAAGAGGAAGATCCCCCCGGGCGCGAGGACGCGATGCACAGCGTGCAACACCGCCGCGAGGTCCCGCGCGTGGCCGAGCGATTCGATCGCCAAGACCACGTCGAACGGTCCCGGCACCGCCACCGCATAGTCCTGATGCACGAAGCGGCAGCGCCGCTGCAACTGCCGCCGCTCCGCCTCCCTCGCGGCTCGCTTCGCTTGGAACGCGCTGCTCGTGATCCCGACGCCGGACGCCGCCCCCGCCTCGAGCCAACGCAGCAAGGAAACACCAAAGCCGCAGCCCAGGTCGAGCACGCGCGCACTCGGCCGACCCGCGAGCTTGCTTCGCAACCAAACATCGAGACCGGCCGCGCCGTCGCTCGGGCGATCGTTTGCATCCAGTGCATCGCGCCGCGTCGGTGCGCGCAACCGCTTGCGCAGCTCCAGCCCTTCACCCACCGCGGCGCGCGACCACCACCTTCGCCACCACTGGTAGCGAGCCAACGTCTCGTAGAGCGCGGTCGCACAGCCGTCAGACCCGCCGCTCACGTGCCTGCCTCCGCGCGCAACACGAACACGAGTTCGTTGGCCCAGCGCCGCGGCAGCCACGCGCGCGCGATCGGTTCGCTGCGGCCCGGTCGCGGTCGCCACCACGGCAGCAGTTGGCGCAGCCGCTGTGCCGGCCACTGGTCGGGCAAAACGTTCTCGATCCGCAAGCCGCAGCGCGCGAACAGCTGCCGCCACTGCGCCTCGGTCTGGGCATCCTGGTGGGCCTGCACTTCGCGGCGGCCGAATCCCTGCCGCCAGAACCGCCAGACCGGTGTGCTGGCATTGCGCACCAGAAAGCAGAAGCGCGCCCCCGGCTTGGCGACGCGCTGCATCTCGCGCAGCGCCGCGTCGCGATCGAGGAAGCGCTCGAGCGAACCGAGACACGTCACGCAGTCGAACGTGCCAGAGGCCCATGGCAGGCGTTCGGCGTTGCCCTGCTTGACGTCGGCGTTGGGCACGAGCTGCTTCGCCATGGCGATCGCTTCGTGCGAGAGGTCGATGCCACTGGCAGCGACGCCGCGTTCGATTGCCGCGAGCAACAGCAGGCCAGGCCCGCACGCGACGTCGAGAAGACGTTCACCTTGGCGCGCGGCGAGCAACTGCACGAAGATCGGGTAGGCGTGCTTTGGACGCAGATAGCGCAGACCCAGTCGGCGATAGGTGGCGTCGAACCACGCCGCGACGTCTGCCTGCGAAACGGGGGGAACGCTCACGTGCCTGAGCCTAGCCGGCGGCGACCGAGATACCGAGGCACACGCTGCACGTACGCGCGCCACGCTTCGCCGTGGCGAGCCAGCAGGTCCGCTTCTTCCATGCAAACGCGCAGATGCATGTTGCCGATGTAGAGCGGCAGGCCAAGCCACATCAGCGGCGCGCCGAACGCGAGGCACAGCCCGATGTAGAACGTGAACATGCCGCATAGCCCCGGGTTGCGAGACCAGCGAAACAGGCCGTGCGCGGGACCGCCGCCCGCGGCTCGCTGGGCGCGCAACTGCAACACGGACGCGAACGTGACGAACCTGCCGGCGACGACCAGCAGCAGCCCGATGCAGGTCATGCCCGTGCTGCTCCACGTCGAGAGGGCCGAGCGCGCAGGGGGCCACGCAATGCAGAGCAGTGGGATCGAAAACAACGCCACTCCCATCGCCGTCGGCAGCAAGTGCAGCACGACCTTCTGCAGGCGCGAGCGTCGCCTCGCGTTCGCCAGAGCGCCGCTGCCCTGCCCACCTGTCATTGCGAACAACTGCCAAGTACTCGCTTCGCTCGGCATGGGGAACGCGAGCAGCTCGACCGCGAGCGAGACGTAGGCGAGCAACACGAGCCCGTCGAAGCCGTTCATGCGCGAGCCTTGGCGCGACGGTGCGTCAGCAGGAAGCGTGCATCGTCGCCGAACGACCACGCCAGCAGCAGCACCGCGGCCGCGGTCACCACGTCGCGCGCGAGAGCATCGATGCCGGGCCAGAGCGCGATGAGCAGGGCCGCGAGCACCGTCGCACACACGCGCCGACCGCGCCGGTTGTCTCCGTTCACCGGCTTGGGGTCGTGCGCTGGCGCGCCGAGCCACCACATCGCGAGCACGAACACGTATCGCAATGCGGGAAGCACCAACACGTGCGCCGCACCACCGCTGTGCACCACAAGCACGGCCAGACCCAGGACCGTCATCTGGTCCGCCTCCATGTCGAGCACCGCCCCTTCTTCGGAGCTGCCGAAGCGTCGCGCCAGGGCCCCATCGACTGCGTCGAGCAGCACCACGACCAGGGCCGCGGCCCAGAGCCAGACATCGAAGCGCTGCGAACCAACACCGACGACGGCGAGCAGGCCGAGGAAGCGCACCATCGTCGCGATGTCAGCCACCGAACGCCTCGCTCGCAGCACCCACACGAGCGTTGCGAACGACGCTGCCATGGCTGTCAGTGCAACCGCCACCCACGGCCAAGGCCAGTGCTGCGCATCGAACCAAGCGACGGCGGCGAGTCCCGGCAGCCAAACCGCGGCCTGGATGCGCAACCACGCTTGCAAGGCCACCACTGACATCGTGCAGGAGCCTAGCACGCGGCCATCACTTCGTCGGAACTGATGCAGGGAGCGGGCGCACCATCGGGGGTGGGCGGGACAAGGCGATCTGCAGCCGCTAGTCTGCGCTCGCTCAGGGTTCGTGTCGCACCACGGCGGGCCCTGTCAGAGCCCTGCCCCCAACTACCGATGGTCTGCGAACTGGACGACAATGCGGCGTGGCCTGCGCTGCTGGCGATGCGGGCTCTACTGGCAGCCGAGCGCAATAGCGCCCAACCAAGTGGAACCCAACCAAGTGGAACCCAGCCCCCGCTGCTGCTCGTGCAGCATGACGGCGCGTGGACCTGCATGCCGGCACACGCAGCCGACTTCCGCCATGCCAAGCAGGTGCTCGCCGTTTCGGCTTCGCGCGCATCCGGCGACCAACGCGCCATGCCGCCCGGTCGCTCGGCGTTCAGCATCTACACACCAAGCGCCACCGGACTGCCAAACTTCACGCACCCCACCGGTCACCCCATCGACGCGGCCACCCTTTCGCTCGCCAGCGTCTACCTGCCGATCCTGCTCGGTGCCGCCGCCGCTCGCGCCGCATCGCGCACATTCGTCGTCGGCCACGTGACCCAATCGCTCGACGGACGCATCGCCTGCGCGAACGGCCAATCGCAGTGGATCGGCAACGACGCGGACCTGAGCCACACGCACCGCATGCGGGCTCTCGTCGACGGGGTGCTCGTCGGCGCTGGCACAGCACTGACCGACGATCCACGACTGACGGTTCGCCACGTGAACGGACCCGATCCTCGCCGCATCGTGCTGAGCGGCAGCGGCCGAGTGCTGCGCTCGGAGCGCCCACTCCAGCTCTTCTCTCCGCCAGGCTGTGATGTGGTGCTCGCGGCCGGCGTCGACACACCTTCGCGCGGCGATGCAACGAAGCTGGTGAAGGTGCGCGGTAGCGGTAGCGCGTTGGCGCCGCGTGCGGTGCTCGATGCTCTGCACGCTCGCGGCATGCACTCCCTCTACCTCGAAGGTGGATCGATAACGCTCTCGTCGTTCTTGCAAGCCAACTGCATCGACCTGCTGCAGATCCACATCGCCGCGATGGTGCTCGGATCCGGCGTATCGAGCTTCTCGCTGCCGACCGTGGACCACGTCAAGCACGGCGTGCAGTTCGTCATGCAACACACCATGCTCGATGGCCACGTCTTGCTGTCGTGCTGGCCGAAACCCGCCGCAGACTGACATGCACGAACCGCGCACGACGCTGGCCTACTGGGTGCAAGCACCGCAGATCGGCGCCCTGCAAGCCCAAGCACTGCCAGAACCGCGCTCCGGCGAAGTCGAACTGCGCGCGCTCTATTCGGGCATCAGCCCCGGCACCGAACGACTCGTCGGCCGCGGCCTCGTGCCCGCGGACAAGACAGCAATGGCGTGTCGCGGCATGCAGGGCTCGTTCGCGCTGCCGGTGCTCTACGGCTACAGCCTCGTCGGCGAGGTGCAGTCCGGCGCCGAGCGCGGCCGCCGCGCCTTCGTCATGCATCCGCACCAACAGCGCATCGTCATTCCCGAAGACCGGCTCGTGTGGCTTCCCGACGGCGTGCCATCGGCGCGCGCAACGCTGCTGCCAAATCTCGAGACCGCGTGGAACGCCAGCTACGACGCCGAGCTCGACGGCAACGAACGCATCGCCGTGTTCGGTGCTGGCGCCATCGGCCTGCTCGTGGCCTTCGTGCTGTCGACGCGACACCGCGGTGAGGTCGTCGTGATCGAAGCGAAGGAGCAGCGGCGACAGGCAGCCGCGCGTTTGCCGTGGGTGCACAGCGTGTACGAACCTGGTGGCCAGACCGGCGAGTTTGCGGTCGCGTTCCATGCGACGGGCACGGGCGAAGGGCTGCAGCAGGCACTCGACTGCACGGGCTTCGAAGGCCGGGTGATCGAACTCTGCTGGTACGGCAGCAAGGCCGTCACCTTGCAGCTCGGCGGCAGCTTCCACTTCCAGCGCAAGCGCTTGATCAGCTCGCAGGTCGCCGCGATCGCGCCGAGCCAACGCGCACGCGGTCCGGCTGTGCGTATGGCCGCCGTGTTGCAGTTGCTGCACGACGAGCGACTCGATGCGCTGCTCGAGCCGCCCGTTCCGTTTGCACGGTTGCCCGAGTTCTTCGCGCGGCTCTACCGCGGCGAGACTTCCCAGCCGTGCCCGCTGGTCGTTTACTGAGCCACTGAGTTACTGGCTGCCGATCGATCACCAAACCGCCATGCCAACCACGAAGGGTACCTACCGCGTCGCCGTCAAGGACCACGTCATGATCGCGCACAGCCTGCGCGGCGCTGTCTTCGGACCGGCCCAACGAATGCACGGCGCGACCTACGAAGTCATCACGGAGTACATCGCCGACCAACTCGACGAACACGGCATCGTGCTCGACATCGGCATGTGCTTGCAGGTGCTCGCGAACACGCTCGAACCGCTGCGCTTCCAGAACCTCGACGAGCTGCCGCAGTTCGCTGGTCACAACACGACGACGGAGTTCCTCGCGTCGTGGATCCACGGGCAACTCGCCGCGCGCGTGCGCGACCAGTTTCGCGGCTCGCTGCGCGTGACGCTCGAGGAGAGCCGCGTCGCGTGGGCGAGCTACGAGGGTCCGGTGGCGTGATCGTGCTGATCGAGCCGGTGCGGGCGCCCGGCTTCGTGTCGGGTGGCTATCGCTACCAAGCCGAGATCATGCGGCGGCTCGCGACGCAAGGGCTCGGCGAACTGCGAGCCGTGGCACCTGGCGAACTGGCGACCGCGGTTGCAACGGCACAGCGAGAACGTCCCGACGCCAAGATCGTGATCGACGGACTGTTCGCCAGCCAGCAGCGCCTGCTGCTGCCCAGAGCCACGATCGCTCTGTTGCACGGCGTTCCCGAGCACGAGCCGTGGTGCGAAGTGCCGCTGCCCGTCATCGCGACGTCGCAAACCACTGCCTCTGCGGTGCGCGGCGTGGCACGCTCGATCGCGGTCGTGCGTCCCGGTCTCGACGCGTGCTTCGTGCCGGGGCCAGCGCGAGCGGCGGCACCGCGCATACGCGTCGTCTGCGTGGGCACGGTCAGTCCCGACAAAGGCCAACATCGAATCGCCACGGCCCTGGCTCGACCCGACCTCGCCGCGCGCTGTGAGCTGGTTCTCGTCGGCAACACATCCTGTCATCCCGACTACACGGCGGCCGTGCGCGGCGCTGCCGGCCCGCTGCCGCTGCACGTGCTCGGGGCGGTGCCCGCGAGTTCCGTGGCTGCCGAGCTGCATGCCGCCGACCTGTTCGTCTCGGCTTCGCGACGGGAGTCGTTCGGTATGGCCACAGCCGAAGCCGCGGCGTGCGGCGTGCCCGTGCTCGCGTTCCACACGGGCGAGATCGATACCTTCGTCTGGACCGGTCACAACGGCTGGCTCGTGCCGGCCGATGCCGACGACACGACGTTCGCGCGGCAGATCGTCGAACTGGCGGCGACGCCGGCTTTGCTCGAGGTCGCGCGCGCACGAGCCAGGCGACCCGCACTGCTCGATTGGGACGCCGTCGCGAAGCTGTTTGCAGATGCCTGCCGAACCGCGGCTTTCGACTGATCGAAAGGCGGCGGCGCCACATGCGGCCGACGCGTTCGCGGCCGAGGCTCGGGCATCTGCTCGCCCACTGATCGCCGAAGATGGGTTGGCGCGGGCCGCGCGCAGATGCAGTCGCCTCGCCAGATCTGGCTACAACTCAATCGGAAGGCGTCGGAGAAGGCTCCGCACGGCCCAAGAACTTCGAGAACCACGACAGCACTGCGGGGGCTGGCATCGCGATGGTATAGACCGCGCGCCGAGGCCCAGCCCCAGTCACTTCGCGAGCTGCAGGTCGAGGCGCAATGGCAAGGCACCGACTTCGAACGTCACCATGCCCTTGCCATCACCGAAGGCACTGCACTTCACCGTGTAGGTGCCCGGCGCGAGCCCGATCGGCACGACGAAGTCCTGCTTGCCGTCGATCTGGAGCATGTCCCGGACCAGCTGAGTGCCATTCGCGTCGTGCAGTTCGATGGTCAATGCACCGATCCAGCGTTCGCGCGCCACCGCCGGTACGACGCGCAGCTGCACCGCGGTGCCGGCCGGCACGGTGTGTTCGAACGCTCGCCACGGCGGCGCGAACGCGACCAGAACCGTGCACAGAGCAAAGTCGGGCCCGCGCACGAGCGCATCGTAGGCGCCGGCCGCAATCGGCTGCGACTCGTAGTGTCCAGGCTCGGTTTCGCGACATGGGTCGTGCGTCTGCTGCAGCTTGACCGTGGCGCCGGTCGCCAGCCGACCATCCGCGTGGCGCAGCACCAACTGCAGGGGTCGTTGGGCGTTGGCGGCGAACGGCGGCAACCGCAACGTCTCGTTGGTGCCGAGCCGCAGCGCATTGTGCGCGAGCCGGCCGCGGCCCTCGATGTCGCAGAGCAGGTCGTACTCCCCCGCCGGCAGTGGCCCGATGCGGAATGTCGTCTGGTCCGGTGCGAGCCGTTCTTGTGGCACGGAGAACCCACCGCCGCGCAGCACCTTCGCGTAGAGCGACAGCACGGCTTTGGCTTGCACGCCGTCGGGCATCTCGATCGAGCCCTCGATCCAACCCGAACCCATCGAGGCGGCGTCGATGCGCACCGTGTGTTCGGTCGGTGAAGGGCGGACCGAATCGAGCACGGCGCGCGGCACCATGCCGGCAGCGCCATTGCGGTCCCGTGCCGGCACTGGTGCAAAGACGAACAAGCGCTGGGCTTCGTCCTCGAGGCCACCGAACTCGAACTTGCCCGAGCCATCGGTTTCCGTGAACGGCTGGTTCATGCGCCGCACCATGGCGCTCGGCATCAGACGAACCGACCAACCCGCCAGTGGCTCGCCGTCGGCATCGACGACGATGCCGCGGATCGACCGGTCGGGATCTTTCGTGACGTTCCACACCTGCTGTTCGCCATCGGCGAACGTGAATGGACGAACGGCTTCCG
>JBDSBS010000939.1:0-3992 GCA_039921435.1 Planctomycetota bacterium
GGCGTGGGCACGCTGCAACACTGCCAGCAACAGACCCGCCGAAGCGCCCCACAAGCCACCGGCTTTGCGGTGCGAGCCGAGCGCCACGTGTTCGACGAGGTTCTTCGTCACCGACAGCCGGGCGAAGTCGTCGACGAGGCGCTGTACTGGCGTTTCGCTGCGAGCAGGCGACACGGGAGCGGCGGCTTTCAGGAGCTCACGCGCGGGTGAACATGGCGAAGTCGGCAGCGCCCTGGCCGCGGGCGATGCCCCGATCCATCGCCGCCGCGATCGCGGGCAGCAAGACGACGCGCGCCTTGCTCGCAGCCTCTTGCATGAGTCGCGCGTCCTTCCTCGCCATCGTCAACTCAAAACTGGCCGGGCCGAGGTCGGCCTTGGCGATGCGCTGGCCGATGAACGGCAAGGCGCCGCCGGGCTTGAAGACGTCGAACAAGCTCAGCATGACCTCTGCCGACACGTCGCTGCCGGCGCCGATCGCGAGCACGTCGCTCATCGCGCCCGTCAGCGCAAAGTACATCGAGTTGCCGGCGAGTTTGAACACGGCCGCCAGGTCGGAACGCTCGCCCGTGTGCCAGAGCTTGCCCGTCATCGCTGACAGGTCCTTGTCGAGCGCCTTGGCCTCGGCCGTCGGGCCAGCGAGCAGCATCATGCCGCTTGCCTCACGCGCGTTCTGCGGGGACATGAAGACGGGCGCGGGCAAGTAGCGCACACCCGCCTTGCGCAGCTCTTCGAAGCGCGCCTTCACCTTGGCTGGCAGGTTGGTGCTGTGGTCGATGACGGGCACGTCCCTGCCGAGGCCGGGGCGCAGCTGCGCGATGACGGCATCGACGGCGCTGTCCTCGGCGAGCACGAGGTGCACGCGCGAAGCACCGCGCACCGCTTCCGCAGGATCGGCCGCGGCAGTCGCACCCTTCGCGACGAGAGGCGCGAGCTTGTCGCGCGAGCGATTCCAGATGCGGACGACGTGGCCTTTGGCGAGAAGGTTCTCGACCATGCCAGCGCCGAGAAGGCCGGTGCCGAGCAGTGCGGTGGTTGTCATTGGCTTTGCAGATGCGGCCCCGCATGGTGGGGTGGCGGCGGGGCTGATGCAACTGTGGCGTCGCGTCGCTCGCTCCGTGTGAGGGCGGGGATTGCGCCCGCAGCGCGGCGCGCTAGATCGCTGGTGTATGGACGACTCGAACTCGGACTACCCGTCGGGACCGTGGACGGGTTACTACCTGGAGCGTGGTCGCCGGCACCGGCAGGACCTCGACCTTCACTTCAGCAAAGGAGTGCTGACTGGCGGCGTTCCGGACGGTATCGGCCCGTTCTCGGTCAGCGGCAGCTATGGCTCGGGCGACGGCGAGGTGCGATGGACCAAGCGGTATCTGCGCCTCCACAGAGTGTCCTACCGCGGCTTCCGCGAAGGCAAGGGCATCTGGGGCACCTGGGAGATCCCCCCATTCTCGCGGTCGGGCTTCCACATCTGGCCGGTCGGTGCGGGCGAAGCGGCGAACGAGCAAGCGGAGAACGAGCAGGAGGTCGTCGAGTCGGTGCCGACGACAGTGCCCAAGACCGCGCCAACGCAGGTCCCTTCGCGTTGATGGCGGCCGGCTTGGGTCAGGCCCCCGGGTCAGGCCCTCGCGCCGGAGTCCCTGATGCTGGTGAGCAGCTTCTCCGCCGCGAGCTTCTCGGCGGCGCGCTTGGTGCGACCTCGCCCGTGTTGCTGCCGCCCGTCGAGCAGATGCGCGCGCACGACGAACTCCTGTTCGTGCTGCAGGCCCGTGGTCTCGACGAGTTCGTAGCGCGGTTGGCCGAGCTGGTGGTGTTGGCAGAAGTGCAGCAGCGCCGTCTTGCTGTCCTTCTCGATCAGCGGTGCCTCGTCGCTGTCGGTCGCCGCCGGCAGCAGATGTCGCCGCACGAAGGCTCGTGCACTCGTGACGCCACCGTCGATGAGGATTGCGCCGAGCACCGCTTCGACGAGGTCGGCGAGGATGCGTTCGCTGCCGCGCTCGCTGTCGCGCAGGCCCTTGCCCGAGATCAGGTGGTTCTGCAGGTCCAAGCGGCGGGCAGCTTCGGCGAGCGGCTTGCGACTGACGATGCGCGCGCGCGTCTCGGTGAGGTGGCCTTCCGCGACCTCGGTATCCGCGCGGTAGAGCACGTCGGCGACGGCGAAGTTGAGGAACGCGTCGCCGAGGAACTCGAGCCGCTCGTAGCTCTTCTTGCCCTCGTTGCCCATCGAGGCGTGGGTCAACGCGCGATCGAGCAAGTCGATGTCCTCGAACCTGTGGCCCAGCCGTTCGCCGAGCTCGCGCAGCAAGCGGCGGCGGACTTCCAAGGGCAGAAAGGTGGGCTCGGTCATGAGGCGGGCCCGACAACTTAGTCTTGCTGGTGTTCCGTGGCCACTCTGCCTCCGTCGCATCGCACGCACTGGGAGGGCCTGAAGGGCATCGATCTCGACCGCGTGCTGGTCGACATGCTGCACAAGTGAGGCTGCCGCGACTCGGCAACGTAGCAACAAACCCAGTTGCCACGAACCGCGAGCTCGGTCATCCTTGGCGCATCCCGGAACGAGGAACGCAACGGCGGGGACGTGGCAACGGAGACCGTCATCGGCACCTTCTACTCGCAGGCGGAGATGTTCGTGCGCTTCTTGCACGAGGGCGAACAGGGCAAGCACCGCGCGGAGTTCCTTCGGTATCTGCAGGCGGCCCAGCGCGGCGAATCGGGCCTCGCGGTGTTCCAGCAGGCATTTGGTGTCAGTACACCCGACGCGATGGCGGCGCTCGACGCGCAGTGGATGCGTTGGCTCGACGGCGTGCTGCGCAGTCAGTGTCCGACGATGCGCGATCTGACCAAGGCCGGCGCGGCCGACGGCAGCAGCAGCGTACCGATGTCGCCGGCGGTTGCATTCGACACCAGTGGCTTGCTCTGGACCGCGGCGGATCTCGGCGAACGACTGTCCGGCGTGCGGCGGCTGTGTGTGCGCGGCGAATACGAAGCCGGACTCGGGCTGCTCCCCGAGGCGAACGAAGTGCCCGAAGACCAGCGCGCGTTCGTGGCGCGGGAACGCGCTCGGGTCGTTGCACTCGTCAAGCTGCGCGACGACTCGCTGGCCGACTGTGCGGAGAAGAACGGCCGGCTGTCGGTGCTGATCGGCGGTGATCGCGTGCGGGGTCGGGTGGTGCGTCGCGAGGGGGAGGTCGTCGTGCTGGACATCGGCAAGGACGAGCAGCAGATTCCTCTCTCCGCGATGACACCCGATGTGCTCGTCAGCGAGGGGCGTCGGCTCAAGCGCTTCGAGTCGACCGGGCGATGGCTCGAGATCTGGACGCGGTGGCTCAAGGGCGACTCGCTGGCCAGCTTGAAGGGCCTGCTCGCCCTTCAATACAGCACGATTGCCGAGTTGAGGCCCGATCTGACGTCGGACCTCGACGCGTCGCTCGACATGGGGGCCGCGGTGCTCACGGAGATGATGCGCATGCCGCAGGTCGACGATGCGGAGAAGGCGCAAGTCGCGTTGGCACGTCTGCAGGTGATCGTGCGCGACCTCGGCAAGTCGCCCTTGCTGCAGCGCCGCAAGCCGGCGATCGAATTGCTGGTGCGCGCGTTCGCCGAGCGAGCGTTCCAAGTCGACGACATGGAGTCCTTGGGCATTCGCGACGCAGTCACGCGCGGCAAGACCGGCTCGGTCACTGCCGAGTACACGGATGCGAAACGGGCACCCAACGCTGACTTCGTGCCGCTCACGCCGAAGGAGCGCGAGTCGCTCGGGCTGATGGAGAGGAAGATCTCCTATTCGGGAGACAGTGGGCTCATGCCTGCGCAGTCGGGCTACCAACTCATCGGGTCGACGTGGCTGCGCTGGCCTGTCGGCCTTGCCGGCAAGCAGACGGTCGAGATGGAGTTCATCATCAACGCCGACTTCGTGCCGGACTTCGGTCTCGCCTTGTGCGCGGCCGAGAACCGCCTGTTGCTCGCGAGTCCGACGGGTGGTGTGCACGTCTTCGACG
>JBDSBS010000940.1:0-2683 GCA_039921435.1 Planctomycetota bacterium
CCAGCGCAGGGTGGCAGTTCAACGACTACGCCTATACGGCGGCCAACCAGGCGACGCCGGCAGTCCTCTACAGCCCGGCTCCCGGCTCGACGCTGGGCGGGGCGAACGTGACGTTCTACTGGACCACGGGCACCGGCGTCTCGCAGTACTACCTGTACGTCGGGAGCTCGCCGGGCGGAGCCGACCTCTACGCTGCGGGCCAGGGATCGTCGACCGCGGGAACGGTGTACGGACTCCCGACCGACGGACGGACGATCTACGTCCGCCTCTGGTCCTTGATCGGCGCAGGATGGCAGTTCCGCGACTATGCGTATACCGCCTCCTATGTCTGCAATTGGCTCAATGGGGCTCACGGCCAGATGTGGACGTCAGTCAGCGTCAACGCCCAGCACGCCTATCACGACGGCTGGTGCACTGTTGGCCACGGGTTGCCCGAACAATGCTTTCAGGGCACCTACTACTACTATCAGACCCTACAGAGCAGCTACTGTTCGAGCGGCGGGAGCAGCGGCTCGTGCTACGACGGCGACGCGTGGTGGTGGGTGACCTGTAACGCGCTGGTCGACTGCATCTACAATTGCAGCGGTCAGTGCGTGCAGGCGAGTTGCTGAGCGTGGCCCGTACCGCTCTCCGCGACGCCCTCTGCGCGGTGCTCTGTCTCGCAGCAGCGAGCTGCGGTGACGAGCCCGTGGTGATCATCGACGCCGCGAACGTCGATGCGACCCCGGTCGACGGAGAGATCGTCGAGATCGATGCGGCAAGCATCGATGCGGCAAGCATCGACGGCGCAAGCATCGACGGCGTAAGCATCGACGGCGCAGCCATCGACGGCGCAGTCATCGACGGCGCAGTCATCGACGCGGCCAGCATCGACGCGGCGATCATCGACGGCGCAATCACCGACGCCCCCGCCATCGACGCGGCCGTCACGACGCAGTCGAGCTGGACCGCAGCTTCGGGCGTGACGCCGGACAGCGGGTGCGCCCCCTGGACCCTGGTCGATACGTCGACGCCCGAGGGCCCGGTGCTCGCGGCGGGGCAGCTCACGCTGGGCAACGACGCCGACGGCGAGGCGCTCTACTACCTCCATCCGGCGGCCGTGCTGGCCATGCCGCCGGTGCTGGTGATCGACGCGCGGGTTCGCTTCGGCGCCGGCGGCAGCCAGACCGCGAGCCGCAGCGGCGCCGGCATCTCGTACGCGTTCGGCGACACCGATCGCAAGAACACGCTGTTCATCGACGACGGCGTGGTGTTCCTGCTGTCGGCCGAGAACACGCGCGGCCCGAGCCACGTCGCGCCCACCACCGACGCCGCGCACACCTACCGCATCGAGGCGACCGCTGCGACGGGCACGGTGCAGGTGTTCCGCGACGGCGTGCCGATCCTCACCGGCACCAGCTTCGTGTCGACCTACGACGTCCCGACCGCGATCTACTTCGGTGAGGCGAGCGTCGTGGCGCACGGCACCTCGCACTGGGAGAGCGTGTCGCACAACGCGCTCGCCCCGGTCGCGTGCCCCTGACCGGCACCGCGATCCCGTGATCATTCGCCGCTGCTGAAGCCTTCCTTGCAGGTCGCGTACGACGCGCAGTCCTGGGTGCGCAGCGCGCACTGGAGCTCGCCCTCCATGCGGCGCACGGCGCCGGGCCCGAAGATCTGCGTGTTCTTGCCGTTCAGGACCTTCTGGCACATGTCGCCGATCATCACCATTCCCTTCTGGGTCTCGGCGTCGGCGCACTGCATCTCCATCTTCCAGTGCGGCGCGCACTTCGCCTTCGTCGGATCGGTCGACGACGACGACGAGCAGGCGGCGGCCAGCAAGACCGCCGCGATCATGGCCTTACTCATTCACGGTGACCTTGATCATCTTGATCGGCGTGCGCGGCCGGTCGCGCTGATCGGTCTGGGTCGTCTCGATCTGCTTCACGACGTCGTTGCCGCCGGTGATCTTGCCGAAGACGGGGTGCTTCGACTGACCGGGGCTGAACCAGTCGAGGTAGTCGTTGTGCTTGCTGTTGATGAAGAACTGCGCGCCGCCCGAGTTGGGCTGGCCGGTGTTCGCCATCGACAGCGTGCCGACCTCGTTCGACAGCTTGTACGCGGGCGGGTGCTCGTCCTGGATCTTGCCGAACGGCGTGTTGCCGGTGCCGGCCTTCGGGCTGTTCGGGTCCTTGGAGAACTCGCAGCCGAACTGGACCATGAAGTTGGCGATGACGCGGTGGAAGTGCAGCCCGTCGTAGAAGCCGCTCTTCGCGAGCTTGATGAAGTTGGCCGCGGTGATGGGCATCTTGTCGAGGTAGATCTCGGCCGTGAAGGTGCCCAGGGAGGTCTCGAAGGTTGCGGTCGGGTTCGCCATGGGCCGTTGGTAACACGGGTCTCGCTGCAAGACACTGCACGATCGAGCTCGCCTCGCCGATCGATCCGTCGCGTGACAGCAACCCCGATCAGGACGGCTGCGACGGCTCGGCCGAGGTGATCGCGCTCGATCTGAACGGCGCCGGCGACATCGTCGTCGCCTCGCTCATGTGCAGGGCGGCGGGCTGATCAGCCGACCCGCTCGCCGCGGATGAGCCAGGCCTCGCGCACGGAGGCCTCCTTCCGGTGCAGCGCGCGCTGGCGCTCCGGATCGGCGGCGTAGGCGGCGTAGGCGGCGTCGTCCGGAAACCGGACGAGGTGCACCTCG
>JBDSBS010000941.1:0-2603 GCA_039921435.1 Planctomycetota bacterium
CGGTCGCGGCGGCATGGGCGTCGTCTTCCTGGCGCAACAGGTGAGTCTCGACCGAGAAGTCGCAGTCAAAGTGCTGGTCCGTTCCCTGGTCACCACCGAACGCGAACTCGAGCGGTTCCATCGCGAAGCTCGCAACATGGCCAGCCTCCAGCATCCGGGCATCGTGCAGGTCTTCGCTGATGGCATCGCAGGTGACATTCACTTCTTCGGCATGGAGTACGTGCCGGGTCACGACCTCGGACGCGAACTCGAACTGCAGCGAAAGCCGCGGCCGAGCACCGAAGGGCTCCTGCTGCCGGAATGGCAAGGGCCGCACTACTTCGCGGCCGTCGGCAAGCTCGTCCAGGACGCTGCGGAAGCCCTGCAGTACGCGCACGGCAAGGGCATCGTGCATCGGGATGTCAAGCCGCAGAACTTGCTGCTGGGGCTGGACGGGCGGGTGCGCCTGGTCGACTTCGGCCTGGCTCGCAACGAGAGCCTCGGCCGAATCACGCGAACCACGGAGATCGCTGGCACTCCGTTCTACATGAGCCCGGAGCAGACACGGGCCTCGACAGAGGTCGACTTCCGAACCGACATCTACTCGCTCGGCGTCGTGCTCTACGAGCTGCTCACCTTCAAGAGACCGTTCGACGGCAAGACCGCGGAGGAAGTCCAGCGCGCGATCTGCACCCACGATCCTGTTCCGGTTCGCCGGTGCAACGCGAGCGTGCCGCGCGATCTCGAGACCATTTGCCACAAGGCAATGGCCAAGCGGGCCGCGGCCCGCTACCAGACCGCCCGGCAGTTGGCCGAAGAGCTGGCGCGTTTCCTCAGGTTGGAGGCGATCGAAGCACGGCCACCGGGGTTTCGCGACAGGCTGCGCAAGTTCGCGTGGCGCCATCGAACCGCGATCGCGCTCGCCGCGGTGGCCGTGCTCACGGCGTTCGCAGCATGGATCTGGTTCGACGGCAAGAGTCGGCAGCGGGAACTCGCCGGCCACCTCGACCCACTGCGGCAGCTCGCTTCGGTCGAAGACTGGAACGAAGTCGAGCTCGAAGTGCTACTTGCTGGGCGGGCGCATCTCACGGCGCTGCGGCAGCTCGACGCAGTCGATACCAGAGACCTGTCACTCGCGAACCTGGAACGGCGCTACACACGCCTGCGGCAGGCGTGGAAGGAACAAGGCGCCGCACTCGTCGACGCGGGCCTGCGCGACGACAGCAAAGACGGCTCCGGCGAGATCAACGATCGCAAGGTGCTCGACGGATTGTTCGCGCTGACGCGCGCTGCGTATCTGTTCCCCGAAGACGAGGAAACCCGCCGCCTCGTCTCCATCGAGGCATTCTCGCCGCGGATCAACGTGCGCGCCGTCAACGCCGACGGCCAGGAACTGACCGGACGGGCCGTCTGTCGGCCCATCGACGTGTTGAGCGGCCAACCGAAGGCACCGATCGCGCTGGGGCCATTGCCCGTGCAAAACGCGGTCGTCGAACCCGGCTACTACCGCATCGTGGTCGAGGTGGAAGGTCATGGCCATCGCGAGTTCGCGCGTTTGCTGCATCGTGGACCCGAGCAGCACAGGATCGAGGCCAGAGTCACGCGCGAGCAAACCTCGACGCGCGGCATGATCCAGATTCGGGCCGACAGCCTGCGCATGCCGGCCGGCGAGCTGCTGTGCACCAACTCGGGCCAGGTCGTCGAAGTGGCCTCGTTTTGGATCGACGAGTGCGAGGTGTGCGTCGGTGAGTACCGCGAGTTTCTGCGCACGACCGGGTACCAGCCGCATCCCTGGGGGTGGGACCTGCTGCCCGACACCGCCGAGGTCAATTGCCTGCCAGTCGTGTACGTCAGTTGGAACGACGCGCTCGCATACGCCGAGTGGGTCGGCAAGCGACTACCGACGCACGCGGAGTGGGAGCTGGCGGCGCGCGGTGCTGGCGGGCGCAAATTCCCATGGCCGGGTGACGAGTATCGCGGCAATACGCAAGCGCCGTATCGGCTCGCGGTCGACGACATCGGGACGAATCTGGCCAACTACCGCGAGCTGGCGCGTCCGGTTCGCAGCATGGACGAAGCGCGTACGCCGGAAGGCGTCTACCACATGCTCGGCAACGCCGCGGAGTGGACCGAGACGCCGCCCGCCGAACGAGTCGACGGCAGGCTCTATGTCCGCAAGGATCGCCGACTGGTGCTCGGCGGCGCGTGGCACCTCGGTGCCTTCGGCTATTCGTTGAAGGTCCATGCGCACCAGGGAACGGACCAGAACTATGCGAGTCACCTCACGAGTTTCCGTTGCGCACGCAGTGCGCTAGAATGAGGTCCGCTCTGGGGTCCATCGAGAAGGAGGTAGCTGACTATGGCAAGCAAGAAGAACAGTAAGAAGGCGAGCAAGAAGACGAGCATGAGCTCGGCGGCGGAGGGAGCCGAGAACGTTCGGATCACGTTCGACATCTGCGTCCACCGTGGCCGACTTGCCGATAGCGGCGGCATCACCGTGCCAATTGACCTGCTGGCAGCGCTTCGCGAGGAAGCAAAGAACCACACCGTCGAGAGACTCAGCGACAACACGAACGAGGACAAGCTGAAGCAGGCCCACCTCCTCTATCTGGCGCTCCGCACGA
>JBDSBS010000942.1:0-2862 GCA_039921435.1 Planctomycetota bacterium
CGATCGACACCTTCACCTCAGCCCCCTGGTTCGACGGCTTCCGCGAGCGCATCACCGTGCGCGGCCTCGAGGCGGTCGTTCGCCCGGTCACCGACGCGCGTACCTGGATGCTGACGATCGGCTGGCGACGGCACGGGCTGCTCAGCGTGCACGAAACTCCGGCTGTCGGATGATCCACGCCCAGCTGATCCACGATCGCCGAACCTTGATTGGCCAGGGCTATTTGTGGGGCACGGGCAGACCTAGCATGGCCCACCTCGGCCTGGACTGTGACATCGACACCGCCCTGGCACTCCCTCTCGCACTCGCCATGACCGCCCAACTCACCCCCGCCGCCATCCTGCACACAGGCTTCTCGTTCTGGTCCGCCAAGGTCCTGCTGACCGCCGTCGAGTTCGGCGTCTTCACGCGACTGGGCAAAGACAAGCGCACGGGCGCCGAACTCGGGACCGCCCTCGAGCTGCATCCGCGCGGCATCGCCGACTTCTTCGACGCGCTGGTCGCCATGGGCTTCCTGCAGCGACACGGCAACGGCCCCGATGCGCGCTACGAGAACACTCCCGAGAGTGCGCTCTTCCTCGACGAACAGAGTCCGCGCTACATCGGCGGCATCCTCGTCATGCTCAACGCGCGGCTGTTCAAGTTCTGGCACGACCTGCCGAACGCGCTGCGCACGGGCAAGCCACAGAACGAGGTCAAGCACGGCCAGAAGAGCATCTTCGAAGAACTGTATGCGGACCCCGCCAAGCTCGAGCAGTTCCTCAACGCCATGACCGGTCTGTCGCGCATCAACTTCGAGCTGCTGGCCGAGAAGTTCGACTTCAAGCCGCACAAGACGCTGTGCGACGTCGGCGGCGCCACGGGCCTGCTCTGCGTCGAGGTTGCCAAGCGCCACGCGCACCTGCAGTGCACGTCGTTCGACCTACCGCCCGTCGAGCCTATCGCCAAGCGCCACATCGAGAAGGCCGGCCTGCAGGCACGCATCAAGACGGCGTCGGGCGACTTCTTCCGCGATGCGCTGCCGAAGGCCGACTGCATCACGATGGGCATGATCCTGCACGACTGGAACCTCGAGCAGAAGATGATGCTGATCCAGAAGGCCTACGACGCGCTGCCGCCCGGCGGTGCATTGATCACGATCGAGGCGCTCATCGACGACGAACGGCGCAGCAACGTGTTTGGCCTGCTGATGTCCCTCAACATGCTGATCGAGTTCGGCGACGCGTTCGACTACTCGGGCAAGGACTTCCACGGCTGGTGCAAGCAGATCGGGTTCCAGAAGTTCGCGACGTTGCACTTGCAGGGTGCACACAGCGCGGCGATCGCGTGGAAGTGAGGGGACGATCGAGAGCTGAACTACCGCGGTTCGGATAGGCTTGCCGCGATGAAGACTGTTGCGGTCGTCGCAGTGTTCGCTTTCGCGGTCGGTGGTCGGGCGCAGGCAGTGACCGCGTCCGCTGCGGTTGCCTCTGGCGGTGTGAATGCCGCGGTGTCCGGGTCGTCCGCACCGAGCTTGCCGAACGGCACGCCCATCACCTTGCCCGTCACGGTTTCGATCGGCTCTGGTTGCTGTTCGGCGATGACGGCAGCATCGAGCTACCGCTCATCAGCCTTACGCCGCCGGTCGACTTTCCCGTGTTGGTAGGACCCGTTCCCCTGCGGGTGAGGATCGAACTCTTCTCCACCTCTGTCGACGGGGTTCTTCATCTCGCAGACCAGCGCCAGCCGTCAAGTCACCCTCGCCTTCGAGCCCGATCCGAACTGGACGACCCAGGTGATGCCGTCGTCGTGCGGCGCGGGTTCGCCGACCCTGCTCGCGCAACCGACCTACGACCGCGACCTCGACTTCCTGCTCGGTGGGTTGTTGCCCGCCAGCACGTCCGTCGGCGTGCTCGTGCTGGGCCTCGCACCTGCCAACGTCACGATGCCGCTGCCACCGTTCTGTCTGCTCGGCACTTCGGTCGATGCGATCGGGCTGTTCGTGCCAACCCCGAGCGGGACCGCGAGCCACCACTTCGCCATGACCCCGTGGCCGTCGGGCTTCACGTTCCGCGCGCAAGCGCTGTCGTTCGACTTCGCGACTGGCATGTTGCGCAGCAGTTCCATCGCGCAGATCACCAAGTTGTGACCGGATCGAGCACCACCTTGATCGATCTGTAAGCAGTCGAATATCGCATCGGCGAACAAGCGTTCACCGGCTACCTGGCCGACGGTTCGCGCGGTCGACCCGCGCCGGGCGTGCTCGTTGCTCCCGAGGGGCCTGACCTGACCGAACATCCGAAGCGGCGGGCGCAGTCTTCCGAGTCGCGCTGTCGGCACCGTCGCAGGTTGCGTAGCACCACCGAGGTTGCCCGCTGTCCTTGCGCCTCGAGTGGCCAGGCGGCAACAGGGGAACGAATTCGGCGAAGTTTCGACGATTCGCTTCCGCTCGCGACGCGTCCCGACGGTCTCCCTGCAGTCCCTCCACGCCGCTCGCGGCAAGGACCCGCCCATGAACTGCAGTCGCACGACCGCCTCCTCTCGCCTCCTTTCTGCCACCGTCGGCCTGTTCGCCGTCGCCCTCGCGGCCACTTCGGCCCGAGCCCAGCTCGGCCTCGTCGACCACACCAGCACGATCCTCGTGCCGCCGCTGCCGCCTTCGTACTACCCCGGCGCCGCCTGGGGCGACGTCGACGGCGACGGCTTCTGCGACCTCTACGTGACCAACTACGACGGTGCCAACCACCTCTTCTTGAACCGCCCGGCCCCGCTCTCACCGATCGTGCCGCCGCCGAGGCAGCTCGTCGACAGCACGCCGGCCGTGCTCATGGACCCCGCTGGTCACGGCGAAGGTGCTGTGTTCGCCGACTTCGACAACGACGG
>JBDSBS010000943.1:0-3310 GCA_039921435.1 Planctomycetota bacterium
ACGAGGTCGACCCCAAAACGCATCTCGGTGACCGGATGCTCGACCTGCAGACGCGTGTTCATCTCGAGGAAGTAGAACTTGCCCTCCGAGAAGAGGAACTCGACGGTGCCGGCACCGACGTAGCCGACTGCGCGCGCCAAACTGCAGGCTGCGTCACCCATCTGGGCGCGCAGCTCGGGACTCAGTGCGCTGCACGGCGATTCTTCGACGAGCTTCTGGTGCCTTCGCTGCACCGAGCATTCGCGTTCGCCGTAGTGCACGACGTTGCCGTGCTTGTCGGCCATGACCTGGATTTCGACGTGGCGCGGTCTAGTTACGAACTTCTCGAGGTAGATGCGGTCGTCGCCAAACGCGCCCTTCGCCTCGGCGCGAGCCATCTGGAAGGCCTCGAGCAGGTGCTTCTCCTCGCGCACGATGCGAATGCCCTTGCCGCCACCACCCGCCGCGGCCTTGAGCATGACGGGGTAGCCGACCTGCTTGGCTGCGGCCGAGAGGTGCTTCTCGTCGGTGTCTTCTTGCAGGCCGGGCACCAGCGGAACTTGGGCCTTCAACGCGATCTTGCGCGCTTCGACCTTGTCGCCCATCGCGAGGATCGCCGCGGGCGGCGGCCCGAGAAACTCGACACCGTTCGCGGCGCACGCTTCGGCCGCCTCTTCGTTCTCGCTGAGGAAGCCGTAGCCGGGGTGCAGCGCGTCGCACTCGGTCTGCTTGGCGGCAGCCACGATCTTGCCGATGTCGAGATAGCTCTCGCTGGGCTTGCTGCCGCCCAAGTGCACGGCGTGGTCGGCTCGACGCACGTGCAAAGCGCTTCGGTCGGCGTCCGAGAACACGGCAACGGTCTCGATGCCCATCTCGTGGGCAGTGCGAATCACGCGCAGGGCGATCTCGCCGCGGTTGGCGACGAGGATGCGTCGGAAAGGTGGCATGTGCGGGCGCAAGTTAGCCCCTGACAGCCCTGGATGCACTGCTCCGTCGGGCCACCAGACTGCCATCGGCCTGTTTCAGCCGGGCCGGTTTCGGTGGACGGGCGTCGCTTGCCCTCTAGCCTTCGCAACGATGCCCCACGCCGTCGGCTCCAAACACCTCTCCCCGCTGGCCGAACTGGCTCGCTCCGAGGCCTTCCCCGGCGTGCTGCTGGTCGCTTGCGCCATCGTCGCCATGGTCGCCGCCAACTCGCCGTGGTCGGAAGCATGGCACCACGTCTGGCACACACCGTTCGCGCTGCGGCTCGGCGACCACACGATCGAGCACACGATCGCGCACTGGATCAACGACGGCCTGATGGTCTTCTTCTTCTTCTTCGTGGGCCTCGAGATCAAACACGAAGTGCTCGACGGAGAGCTGCAGACCATGCGCCAGGCAACGCTGCCCGTCGCGGCTGCCATCGGCGGCATGGTGGTGCCGGCTGGCTTCTACGGACTCGTGATCGCCTGGCACGGCCCATCGGATGCGAGCGCTGGCTGGGGCATCCCGATGGCGACCGACATCGCGTTCGCACTCGGGGTGTTGGCGCTGCTCGGCAAGCGCGTGCCCGTGAGCCTCAAGGTCTTCCTAGCAGCTCTCGCGATCGCCGACGACCTCGGCGCCGTGCTCGTGATCGCGCTGTTCTACACCGACGAGATCGCCTGGCAGTTTCTCGGGCTCGGCGCGCTCGTGCTCGCCGCGTCGTTCGCGTCCAACCGGCTTGGCGTGCGCAAGACCTGGCCGTACGTCGTCTACGGCCTGCTGATCTGGGCCGCGTTCCTACAATCCGGCGTGCACGCGACGATCGCGGGGGTGGCCCTGGCCCTGACCGTGCCGGCGCGGCGCCATCTCGACGAACGCGAGTTCACGCGGCGCGCCCGGCTGCTCGTCGACACGTTCGAAGAGACCGCCGACGAAACACCGCGCACCAACGCCGAGCAGCTGGCCGTCTTGCACGACCTAGCGCGGCACACCACGGACGTGCAGGCGCCACTGCAGCGCATGGAGCATGGCCTGCACCCGTTCATCGCACACTTCATCATGCCGGTGTTCGCGTTCGCCAATGCCGGCATCGACCTGTCGAGCGGGTTTGGCGACGCGGTCGTGCATCCGGCGGCGCAGGGAGTGTTCGTGGGCCTCGTGCTCGGCAAGCCACTGGGCGTGATGCTGGCCTGCTGGCTGGCCTGGCGCTTTTTGGGCAGCCCGCTGCCCACGGGAACGACGTGGCGTCACCTACACGGCGTCGCCTGGTTGGCCGGCATCGGGTTCACGATGTCGCTGTTCATCGACAGCCTGGCCTTCGCGCACTCGGTTGCCGCGTTCGAGGCGGCGAAGGTTGCGATCCTCGGGGCGTCGCTGTGCGCTGGCGTGGTCGGGTTCCTGGTACTGCTGCGCGCGCCGACGGCGTGCAACGATGCCCAGCCCCTGCTGGGCCGTACCGCGCCTGGCGAGTAGAAGAACTGCAGCATGACCAAACTCACCGTGCTCGTCGTCGGCTGCGGCAACATGGGTTCCTCGCACGCGCGCGCCTATCATCGCCTCAGCGCCGACTTCCAGATCGTCGGTATCGTGAGCCGCGGCCCCGAATCGCGTGACCGGCTAGCCAAGGAACTCGGCCAAGTGCCGACGTTCGCCGACTTCGAACAGGCCTATGCCAAGACGCGCCCCGACGTCGTCTCGATCAACACCTATCCCGACACGCACGCCGCCATCGCGCGTACGGCGCTGCGCGGCGGCAGCCATCTCTTCGTCGAGAAGCCACTCGCCGAGACAGTCGCCGAGGCGCGTGAGATCACGGCCCTCGCGCGCGAACACCGCCGCAAGGTCGTCGTCGGCTACATCCTGCGCGTGCACCCGGCCTGGCAGAAGTTCATCGAGGTCGCGCAAACGCTCGGCAAGCCGCTCGTCATGCGCATGAACCTCAACCAGCAGAGCCGCGGCAAGGACTGGCGCACGCACAAAGCGCTCATGAACTCGATGTCGCCGATCGTCGACTGCGGCGTGCACTACGTCGACGTCATGTGCCAGATGACGCGCAGCCGACCGGTGCGCGTGAGCGCCATCCAAGCCCGCCTCAGCGATGAACTGAAACCCGGCATGTACAACTACGGCCAGCTGCAGGTGACGTTCGCCGACGGTTCGGTCGGCTGGTACGAAGCAGGCTGGGGGCCGATGATGAGCGAGGTCGCGTACTTCGTGAAGGACGTCGTCGGACCGCGCGGCTGCGTCTCGATCGTCGACCGGCAGGGCGAACGCGCGGCGAGCAGCGCCGAGGTTGATTCGCATACCCGGACGAACACCCTGCGCCTGCACCACCAGGAACGCGACGCGGCGGGCCAGTTCGTTC
>JBDSBS010000944.1:0-3909 GCA_039921435.1 Planctomycetota bacterium
AACCCGCTCCCGCAGTTGGGCAGTTGGGGGTCAGCATCTTCTCGGCAGGCGATTCCCCGGTGACTCACGATCGCCGCCCGCTGCCAGCGAGACAGAGGCCTCGCGTGCGACCACCGACAAGGACGCCGAGGAGCTGCGGCGCGCGGGGCCAAGCGAGTGATCAGCATCTATGCGACCGGCGCCGCGAAGATGGCGCAGTTGATGGCGAACCCGCGCATCGAGGACTTCTTCGAAGTCGTCACCGCCAAGGGCAAGACGCTCGATCTCGCTGAGGTGCAGGTCGCGGAAGGCGCGCCGTACGCGGGACGCACGCTGGCGCAGTCCGGCTTTCGCGACAAGAGCATCATGGTCGTCGGCATCCGCCGGCCAACCGGTGAGCTGTTGATCCCACCCCGTCCGCGCGACGAGATCCGCATCGGTGACTGCCTCATCGCGCTCGGCAAGGTCGAGGCGATTCAGGAACTGCTGCGGCTCGATCCGAAGAGCTCCTGAGTCACCGGAGGCGGCAGTCGCGCCGATGACGCCTACTCCCCTTCGAGGATACCTACAGAGAGCAATCTCAGGCCGTAATCTCTGTGCCATCCTCCTGCTTTGGCAACCACTCGCCGTAGCGCTTTTCGGCGGCTACGAAGGCGCTGCGCAGGGCTTCGAACGCCGGAGTGAACATCGCGAGTGTCAGTTCCGCGTCCTTGATCGTCGGCTGCCCTGCCTTCTTGGCCGCGTCGTCGCGTGCGCTCAGAAGCTGGGCCTTCTTCAACGTTGCGTGGCCTTGCCAGATCTGATCCGCCGTGCCCACGTCGATCGGGTCGATGCCGAGCCCCAGGTCGCTCGCATAATGGTGATCGGCTCGCGCTTTCCAGATGACCTTGGCGGTGGCGGACGAAGCGACGAGGGTGAGATGATCCGCCAGCGAACGGCATGCTCACTTTGGGTGCGGCCGGATAGAGGTCGGGGAACTGACTGTAGGCCTGGAAGTGGTTCGGATCGTTGTCTTTGCCGTCCAAGCGGATGCGGAACAGTGAGCCTCGGCCCTTGGGCCATCGTGCCGTCGCTGGATCTCCGCTACGACGAAGCTGTGTTCTATCGCGCGCTGGCGGAGTCATGGATACCGCTGCTCGCGCAGCCGATGCAGTTCGCGAGCGGCGAGCCGCCGCTGGTGCCCCCATGGCATCCGCTGGCGTAGGCGCCAGCATGGGGGCTGAGGTCGAGCGGTTGCGCGCCAAGCGGGCGAGCGCTGGCAAGAAGTGACGCGCAGCAAGGCTCGAGGCTCGAGCGAGTCACCCATCACCGGCGTGCTGCGGCGCCCCGAAACCTGGCACTGAGCCTCTGGATGGGCCGTTCGAGCACGAAGTAAGAAACTGTCGCCGCCGCGAGACTGAGCGCGATTGCGAGCCATGCTCGCGCAGCCGTTCGTTCGGGCAACACGAGCGCGTAGTAGATGGGCAGGTGGTAGAGGTAGAGCGCGTAGCTGATGCGACCAATCGCGCGCAGGGGGGCGATGGTCAGCACGCGAAAAGGGGACCAGCGCGTTGCTTCGGCCAGCACACCGAGCAGTACTAGTCCCGTGCAAAGGGCAGCGCTGTGCACGAGCCAAATCGCAGGGACCATCGATTGGGGCACCCACTCCGGGGTATCGGACCAGATCGGGCCGAACCAGAGCGGGCCGAACAAGAACACGAAATGCGGGTGCAGCAGCAGAGCGATGGCGAGCAGGCCGAATGCCAGGGCAGTCGATCGCCTGGGCTCTGCGCGCAGCCAACCTTCGCCAAAGGCCAGCAGGCTGCCAGCACCGAGGCTCAGAAACCGGAACGGAGATCCGTGTTGCACCGCGCGCAGACTGGTCTCGGGCTCGACCAGCAGGCAGACAACGAACGCGCCAACGACCGCGAGCGGCATTGCGCCGAAGGCCAGCACGCGCGGTGCCCAAGTCGGTTTGGCAAACGCCACGACGATCGGCCACAACAAGTAGAAGTGCTCCTCGATGCACAGCGACCACGTGTGTTCGAGCGGCCCGCCCTCGGGCCAGAAGATCGACTTGACGTTGTAGAGATAGAGCGCGCACCAACCGATCTCGGCCGCGGGCCGCACCAGCAGCATCGCGAGCAGCAGCAAGTAGTAGATCGGGAAGATGCGCAGCAGGCGGCGCAGCAAGAACCACCGCACCGGCAGTCCCTGTTTGCGTTCGGCGATGAGGATGCGCGTGATCAAGAACCCGCTGAGCACGAAGAAGATCTCGACGCCGAGTCCGCCGGGGCCGATCAACCACACCCCGGCCTTCAACCACTCGGGGTACCCGGCGACATCGGCGGGGATGTGCACCCACATCACGAGTAGCACGGCGATCGCGCGCAGGCCGTCGAGCACGGGAATGTGGCGGGGCCGCATGGGGCCGACACGCTAGTTGCGCCAAAGGCGCCCGTCGAGATGTCCATTGCGGCGCGTGCGATCGCTAGCGATCCACCGAACCATCGCGCGGTGCGCCCACGACGGTGTCATCGCGGCGATCGCGACGTTCGACGACCAGGAAGTGTCGCTGCGCGCGGCCGGAGCGCAGGCCGTGCACAACTTCTACGACGAGGCTGGCGTGGGTCTGGCCGAGCACGCGCTGCGGGTGCTCGACGAGAAGGTGAGAGTAGCACCATGAACACCGGGGGAAGCGGGCGGCAGGTCGCATCGAGGTGGTTTGGCGGCCGGCACCGTGCGGCGCTGGCCTGGGCGAACCCCGCTCCGATCGCAATTGGTTACGCTGCCTGCCAGCCCTTGACACTCGACTGCGGTGACTCACATGAAAAGGACCTCCAAGTTAGCCAATGTGGTTCTGGCGCTGTGCATGGCTGCTCCCCTTGCTCAGGCCCAACACTCCGTCGCGCGCGAATGGAACGAACTGCTGCTCGCGTCCATCCGCCGCGATTACCCCCGGCCGACGGTGCACGCGCGCAACCTCTACCACGTGTCGGCCGCCATGTGGGATGCGTGGGCGACGTACGACACGACCGCGAAGTGTGTGTTCTTCGACGAAACGCATCCGACGACCTCGATGGCGATCGATGCCATGCGCGCGGAGACATTGAGCTACGCGTGTTACCGGATCCTGAATGTTCGCTTCGCGGCCTCGCCCGGCGCCCCGCTGGTCTTGCCGCTCTGCGACGCGCTGATGACCAACCTCGGCTTCAACCCGACCAACACGTCGACCATCGGCAACACGCCGTCGGCGATCGGCAACCGCCTGGCGGCGGCGGTGCTGGCGTTTGGTCTGACCGACAACTCGAACGAGGCCAACAACTACGCCAACAAGTTCTACCGACCCGTCAACGCGCCGCTGCTGCCCGTGTTCTTCGGCAACCCATTCCTGACCCAGCCGAATCGCTGGCAACCGCTGGCGCTGCAGTTCTACATCGGCCAGAACGGTCTGCCGATCCCGGCGGGGTACCCGCCGTTCTTGAGTCCGGAGTGGGGGCATGTGACCCCGTTCGCGCTGTCGCAGCTTGACCTCACGATCCACCGCCGCAGCAACTTCGATTACTGGGTCTATCACGATCCGGGCCCACCACCGTTGCTCGGCACGCCGACCGCAGCCGACTACAAGTGGAGCTTCGAGTTGGATTGCGCGTGGTCGTCACATCTCGATCCGAGCGACGGGGTGATGATGGACGCATCGCCGGCGGGCGTGGGCAACGCGGCGCTGCCGACAGGTCCTTCCCAGTACAATCAGTTCTATGACTTCGCCAACGGCGGCGATTGGGGAACGGGTCACGCTCTCAATCCGGTCACCGGCCAGCCCTATGCGCCGCAGATCGTGCCACGCGGCGACTACGTGCGCGTGCTCGCTGAGTTTTGGGCCGACGGTCCCCACTCCGAGACACCACCGGGCCACTGGTTCACGATCCTGAACTATGTGTCCGACCACCC
>JBDSBS010000945.1:0-2946 GCA_039921435.1 Planctomycetota bacterium
GGTGCGATGACCAATTCGTACAACGACATGCAGAACACGAAGGCTGCGATGTACATCGGCAGCAATGCTGCTGAAGCGCATCCGGTGTCGTTGCTGCACATGCTTCATGCTAAGGAATCCGGCGCGAAGATGATCGTGGTCGACCCGCGCTTCACGCGCACGGCGGCCAAGGCCGATGAATTCGTTCGCATCCGCTCGGGCTCGGACATTCCGTTCCTGTTCGGTGTGATGTACCACGTCTTCAAGAACGGCTGGGAAGACAAGAAATACCTCGCCGACCGTGTCTACGGCATGGACAAGGTGCGCGAGGAAGTGCTCGCCAAGTGGACGCCCGACAAGGTGCTGGAAGCCTGCGGCGTCGACGAAGCCACCTGCCTGAAGGTCGCGACGATCATGGCGCAGAACCGGCCGAGCACGGTCGTGTGGTGCCAGGGCCAGACCCAGCACACGATCGGCAATGCGATGGTGCGCGCTTCGTGCCTTCTGCAGTTGGCACTCGGCAATATCGGCGTCGCGGGCGGCGGGGCCAACATCTTCCGCGGCCACGACAACGTGCAGGGCGCAACCGACATCGGGCCCAATCCGGATTCGCTGCCGGGCTACTACGGTGTTGCGGAAGGGTCGTTCAAGCACTACGCCGCGGTCTGGGGCGTCGACTTCGAGTGGATCAAGAAGCAGTTCGCGCCCGGCATGATGACCAAGCCGGGCATGACCGTGTCGCGCTGGATCGACGGCGTGCTCGAGAAGAACGAGCTGATCGACCAGGACAGCAACCTTCGCGGCCTGTTCTATTGGGGCCACGCGCCGAACTCGCAGTCGCGCGGCATCGAGATGAAGAAGGCGATGGACAAGCTCGACCTGCTGGTCGTCGTCGATCCCTTCCCGTCGGCCACCGCGGCGATGGCGGCGATGCCCGGCAAGGCCGAAGACCTGAACCCGAACCGCTCGGTCTATCTGCTGCCGGCGACGACGCAGTTCGAGACCTCGGGCTCGGTGACGGCGTCCAACCGCTCGCTGCAATGGCGCGAGCGGGTGATCGAGCCGCTGTTCGAGTCGCGCAGCGACCACATGATCATGTACCAGCTGGCCGAGAAACTCGGCTTCGGCAAGGAGCTGGTCAAGAACTACAAGCTGCAGAAGGTCAAGGGCCTGGACGAGCCGGTTCCCGAAGACATCCTGCGCGAGATCAACCGCGGCATGTGGACCATCGGCTACACCGGCCAGAGCCCGGAGCGGCTGAAGGCGCACATGCGCAACATGCACGTCTTCGACGTCAACACGTTGCGCGCCAAGGGCGGGATCGACAAGGAAACCGGCTACTCGCTCGACGGCGACTACTTCGGCCTGCCGTGGCCGTGCTACGGCACGCCCGAACTCAAGCATCCGGGCTCGCCGAACCTCTACGACACCTCCAAGCACGTGATGGAGGGTGGCGGCAACTTCCGCGCGAACTTCGGCGTCGAGCGCGATGGCGTGAGCTTGTTGGCCGAGGACGGTTCACACAGCAAGGGCGCCGATTTGACGACCGGCTACCCCGAGTTCGACCACCTGCTGATGAAGAAGCTAGGCTGGTGGGACGAGCTCACGGAGGTCGAGAAAAAGGCTGCCGAGGGCAAGAACTGGAAGACCGACCTCTCGGGCGGGATCCAGCGGGTGGTGTTGAAGAACCACGGCTGCCATCCGTTCGGCAATGCCAAGGCGCGGGCCGTGGTCTGGAACTTCCCCGACCCGATCCCGCAGCACCGCGAGCCGCTGTATTCCACCCGGCCCGAGCTGGTGGCCAAGTACCCGACGCACGACGACAAGAAGGGCTTCTGGCGCATGCCGGCGCTCTACAAGTCGGTGCAGGAGAAGAACAAGGACATCGGCAAGACCTATCCGCTGATCATGACCAGCGGCCGCCTGGTCGAGTACGAAGGCGGCGGCGAGGAGACACGCTCGAACCCGTACCTCGCCGAACTCCAGCAGGAGATGTTCATCGAGATCAATCCGGCGGCAGCCAACGACCGTGGCATCCGGAACGGCGAGAACGTCTGGGTCAAGACGCCGTCGGGTGCACGCATCAAGGTCAAGGCGCAGGTGACCGAGCGGGTCGACAAGGAGACGGTGTTCCTGCCGTTCCACTTCTCCGGACGCTGGATGGGCGAAGACCTGGCGCAGTACTACCCCGAAGGTTCGCGGCCGATCATCCGCGGCGAGGCGGTCAACACCGCAACGACCTACGGCTACGACAGCGTGACGATGATGCAAGAGACGAAGACGACCGTCTGCCAAGTTGAAAAGGCCGCATAGGGAGCACGACATGGCACGAATGAAATTCATCTGCGACGCCGAGCGTTGCATCGAGTGCAACGGCTGCGTCACGGCCTGCAAGGCCGAGCACGACGTGCCATGGGGCGTCAACCGGCGCCGCGTCGTCACGCTCAACGACGGCCTGCCGGGCGAGAAGAGCATCTCCGTGGCCTGCATGCACTGCAGCGATGCGCCGTGCATGGCGGTCTGCCCGGTCGACTGCTTCTATCGCACCGACGAGGGCGTGGTGCTGCACGACAAGGACGTCTGCATCGGCTGCGGCTACTGCTCTTACGCCTGCCCGTTCGGCGCGCCGCAGTTCCCGACCAACGGCACCTTCGGCTTGCGCGGCAAGATGGACAAGTGCACCTTCTGCGCCGGCGGCCCCGAGGCCAACGGCTCGGCAGCCGAGAACGAGAAGTACGGCCGCAACCGTCTGGCCGAAGGCAAACTGCCCGCCTGCGCCGAGATGTGTTCCACCAAGGCGCTGCTCGGCGGCGACGGCGACGTCGTCGCCGACATCTTCAGGACGCGGGTCCTGAACCGCGGCAAGGGCAGCGAAGTCTGGGGCTGGGGCACGGCCTACGGCAAGCCATCTCCGGGCACGCCTGGAGGCCGGCCCGTCGAGGCGAAGAAGTCGTGAGGGGCTCGGGC
>JBDSBS010000946.1:0-3304 GCA_039921435.1 Planctomycetota bacterium
GACGCTCGGTCACCCCGGCGAGCGCGGCCCGCGCCGCGGCCACGGGCCGCAAGCTGTTGGTTGTCGCCAACAGACCAAGCACGAGATCATGGATCTGTACTGCGCGTTCGGTGCACGCCGCCAAGGCCCGCCCCAGGCTGCCACCGGCAACCGCGATGGCCCGAGCGTGGTGGGCCGCGCGGGCCGGAATTCTGCGTGCCAATTCGCGCAGCAAGGTCGCGCCGTCCAGGGGCACGACCCGCAGCCGCTGCACGCGCGACCGCACGGTCGGCAGCAACTGCTCGGGCCGCACGGCCTCGAGCAACAGGAACGTCGCCGCCCCGGGCTCCTCGAGCGTCTTCAGCAGAGCGTTCTGCGCCTCCTCCTCCATGCTGTCCGCATCGGCGACGAGCAGCACGCGGGCGCGGCCCTCGAGCGCATGCCGAGCGAGCAGGTCCTGCGCCAGCCGCACCTGATCGACCTTGATCACGTAGAAGCTCTTCTTCCACTCCTTGCGATCGTCTTCGTCCTTGGCGCGATCGAGGCGGTGCACGTCGGGATGTTGGCCACTCGCGATGCGAGCGCAGGTGCGGCACACGCCGCACGGCCCCTCGTCGTCGAGTTCCGAAGGGCACAGAAGGCTCGCGGCGAGCCACTGCATAACCGTGCTCTTGCCGACTCCGCGAGCACCCTCAACGACGACCGCGTGCGGCAGCGACAACTGCCGCGCGCGCCGTTGCCACAGCGCCAACCGCTCGCCCTGTCCGAGCGGCGGCTCGAGCCGCGTCGCGCGCGCCTCGGCGAAGGCGGCCTCGTTGGCAGCACTCGCCGAATTGCCAGCGCGCGCTTGGCGAACCCAGCGATTGCTCATGGCAAGAACCTCGCCACCGCCGCGCGCAGCTGCGCCTGTACATGGCCGAATGCTCGCGAAGCATCGAACACCTGCGCCCTCGCTTCCAGTTTCGCCGCCTGCAAGAACGCCTCTCGCACGCGACCGTGGTAGCCGTCACCACGCGCCTCGATGCGGTCCGCGGTGCGAGCGCGTCGGCGCATGCGTGCCACGTCGGTTGGCACATCGAGCAGGAAGATGGCATCGGGCAGATGCGCGCCGTGCACACGCCGCGTCAGGTCGAACAACCAGTCGATCTCCAAGGGCTGCGACGAAGCCGACTCGGCGTGCGCCAGCCCCTGATAGACGATCGTCGACAGGTAGCAGCGTTCGGCGATGACGACTTCGCCGGCCGACAGTGCCGGCCCCACGACATTCGCGATCAGTTCCGCGCGCGCTGCCGAGAACAAGAGAGCCTCGGTCACGGGCTGCAGTTCGTTGGTCGTCGGTGACAAGAGCAACTGCCGCAGCGCTTCGCCCGTGGGGGTCGAACCGGGTTCGCGCACGTGCAGCGTCGCACAGCCGCGCTCTCGCAACCACGCAGACAGCGCCACTGCCTGCGAACTCTTGCCACAACCATCGGGGCCGTCGAGCACCACGTAGGCGCTCACAACAGGCCCTCGACCTTCTGCCGCAGCTCGGCCGAGCCCGCGAGCTCCGCCTGCAGCGAGAGAACCATGTAGCTGACGGCAGCGCGCGTGCGCCCGTTCAAGAAGCGCCCGACCTCGCTGCCGCTGAGCCCGTGCTGAATACAGACCGTAGCGAGCACTTTGCGCGCGCGGCTCACGGCCCGACCCTGTCGCTTGCCGAGCAGCTCCGGCACGGCCACCCCGAACCTCGTCGCCACCTGATCGCGGCACTGGGCGAAGACACGGGCCGGATCGATGAGCTCGAGGTATTTCGGCGGCAGCGTGGCGCCGCGCGTGCTCGCCCAAGCGGCGCGCAACTCCGGATAGCTGCCGGCACAACCCTTCGCCAAGGACTCGATCGCGTCAGCGCGGCCGTTGCGCGAGGCCGCACCTTCGAGGGCGCGCAGGTAGCGCAGGCGACCCATTGGCCCCGGACGTTCGATCGAGGTGACGAACCCAGCCAGACACAACGTCGCCAGCGTCGCGTCGATCTCGCGGATCTCCTTGGGGTGCCAGCGCGAAGCCAACAGGGTCGGGCAACGCAGCGGCTCTCGGGCTCGTAATACCGACACCAGAAACTGCTGCAAGCCGGGCTTGCCGGCGATGCGATGCACCTCGTCGAGCACGAGCGGGCGATCCTGTGCCAGCTCCGCGCGCAGTTCGTCGACACGTCGCTCGAGGTGCACGGCCTGGAACGTCTTGAGCAGTGCCGGCAATTCGAACCACATCGGCTTCTCTGCCACCTGCTCGCGCCACCAGCGCAACAAGAACGTCTTGCCGGTGCCGCGCGGTCCGTGGAAGAAGAACAGGTTCGACGGCAGCGAACGGCGCGCCACGAGGCTCTTCAGGACCAGGTGCGCGGTGCGATTGCCCTCGTCGACGACGGGATGCTGCGGCGATACCTCGAGCATGTCGAAGCGATGGGCGTCGCGCGCCTGCAGTTCGACCCCTAGCTTGGTGCCGAAATCGGCCGACAGCACTTCCTCGAGTACAGTGCGAAACATGGTCCGCACGCGGTCGGCCGCCAGACGGCTCTGAGCCTCGAGGTAGACGGTGCTGCGCTCGAGCACCACCGGTCGCAGGTCGGCCAACCAAGCGGTATAAGCCGCTTCGCCGACTCGCTCGCGCAGCACGCTCTGCACGCGCTTCCAGCTTTCCTCGAGCACAGGCAGCATGCGATTCCGGGTTCGGTGGCGTGACGGTGGAACGAGCGGGCCGAACCGCTGGACTGGCTCGCCGGGGTTGGCCCGCTGGGTTGGCCTGACGGGTTGGCCTGACGGGTTGGCCCGACGGGTTGGCCCGACGGCGGGTGGCCAACGCTAGCAGCTCGTCATCGCCCCTGCCACTCTTGCTGTAGCGCGCCGGCATCCGCCGCCGCCGCCGTGCCGGGGGCTTCGCGTTGCACGCGCTCGAGCAGCGAGCGTGCCTGGTCCAAGTCCCCCACCGCATGTCGAATGCGCGCCGCCCGCAACCACAGTTCGCCGCGTTCTTGCAGCTCGGCGGGTGCCTGCGGCTCGGGCCGCTGCTGGCCGCGCTCCAGGTAGCGGCGGTCCATCGCGGGGGTCACCGCCGCGGCGACCTCGAACTCGAGCGCCGCTTGCGCCTTCTTGCCGAGCGCTTCGTAGGCCGTGCCCAAGCGCACGTGCAGCTCGCGGTGGAACGGGTCGATGCGATTGCACTCGACGAGGTAGCGAGCCTGCTCGGCGAAGTTGCCCGACTCGCGTTCGAACTCGGCCAGCGTGTAACGCGGCGTGTAGGCGCGCGCAGTGCGCCGGCAGTAGGCCTTCATCTCCATCTGCGCACGCGT
>JBDSBS010000947.1:0-4617 GCA_039921435.1 Planctomycetota bacterium
GAGCACCATGCCGTTCGTGCCTCTGCGCTCGTCGGGCGCTGCCGTCGTGACGACGATCCCGGCGGTCGCGGGCTCGACCCCCAACTCGCGTCCGAGTAGCCGACGATGACGTACGTCGCGGACCGTCGTGATGTCGCTCATGCAGCTGCTCTACTTCGTGAAGCGGTTGCTCGACCGGCGCGACGACTGAACGACGACGCTACTGCAAGCGGAAGCGCTGGCCGGCGGTCGAGCCGTGGTTGGCGAAGTTGGTGGCGTCGAACCACAACCACTGCGCATAGAACGGCGTGCCGGTGGTGTTGATGAAGTGGTTGGCGGGCAGCGCGATGTCGAACTCGGCGTAGCCGCTGCCCATGCCGGCGGAGCCGGCGATGGTGAACAGGCTGACTTCGGCGGAGGTCCACAGCGTGATGCCGGTGTAGCCGAACGGATCGAGGCCGAGCGGCAGCGAGATGCCGTTGATGGCGGCGTTGGAGCTGCCCAGCAACAGCAGGGCGGCGGACCAGGTGGGGCCTCGGACATCGTGAAGCGAACAGTCGGGGTCGCGGCCGCGGTTGGGCTTCGCATGCCGCTGCGGGCGAGTGGTTGGCCGGGGGTACGGTCGGGCAGGCCGAAGGCGCGCACGCCGGGCGGGTAACCGCGGTAGGCGAAGACGACGCCGGGGCAGAGCGCGCTCGTAGTGCAAGGGTTGGTTACGCTGCCCCAGCATCGTTCGCTGAACACAAGCACGGGGTAATGCTGACCAGGCGGCGGCGCCAGCATCGCGACGACCTCGCCGTTGCATGTAGCGAAGTTCGCTGTGCGTGCCCACCGTGCCAGCAACGTACCATCGCGCCCCGAGAACGCGTTCATGTAGGAGTTCAGCGAACCAGCCGCGAGGTCGGGCACACCATCCTGCTCCAGGTCGTAGCCGCCGATCACAGAGATGCCCATGCAGCAGGCGACGGTGTCGCGCCAGGAGTGGATGATCTGCCCCGTTGCGCCAGAGAACGCGGTCACGACCGAGGCGCCGAACGAGCCGCCGCCGCAGTAGTCGGGTAGGCCATCGCGGTCAACGTCGCCGCAGGCGCCGACGTTGACGAGCTTGTCGCCGGGCTGGGCGCCGTACGACACGCGCAGCACTGCGCCTGTGCGGCCCGAGAAGCAGACGACGGCGCCGCGATTGCCGGGTTCGACGCCGGTCGAGACGAAGTCATCGCAGCCATCGCCGTCGAGATCACCGCGCAGGCTGGAGTTCCCCAGCGAGCACGGCGGCGAAGTAGGTGCCCCACGCGTTCGGGATCTGGGCAGTCCAGATCGTCGTGTGCGTGGCGCCGCTGAAGACCGCCAGGGTCTGTGTGTTCCACGGCGATCCGACATCGTAGATGTGGGCGCCGTAGTCGAGCACACCGTCCTGGTTCATGTCGCCGAGCGGCGTGATGTTGCCAATCGCCCAGAGGAAAGGCACGGGATTGGCCGAGGACAGGATGCTGCCGTCGTAGCCCGAGGTGATTCGCACTGCATAGACGACGGATTGGCCGTTCCACGCGGCTCCCAGTTCCAGCAGATCCTCCCAGCCGTCGTTGTTGAAATCGCCCATGCGGTGCAGATCGGCGCCCCGGTTGATGAGGCCGCCCACGCCTTCGACGCGCCAGAGCAGATCCTGGCCCGATAGTGGGAGCGAGAATGTCAGCACCATCGCCGCAAACTGGTTTTAGGGCGCACTCATGGCATCACTGGAGGTGGACCCAGTGGGCCTGCGACGGCCGGCCCGAGCTCGTCACGAGGAATAGCATCCACCAAGCCCGGTTGGGCGTGTCGATCGCTCCACGGACTCTGGAAGACGACGTTGTTGGTCGAACCGGTGGTCTGGTCCTCGTCGTGCCAGGCGACGAGGCGCACCATGCGCTGGCCGCCGTCGTCGTGGTGGGTCATCGCGGCGGGTCGCATCAGCACGACGCTGTTGACCTCGATGCCTGGCTCGAGTGCGTTGGTCCACGAGGCACGGTAGTTCGTTCCGTATTCCATGCCGAGCGGGCCGATCTCGTTCTGCTGCACGGTCACGCCCGTGGCATCGTTCTTCACGGTGATTCCCACCGGTGGCACGCTGCCGTAGTCCCTGTGGAAATAGGGGGGTTCCCAGATCATGTAGTCCTTGCCCGGTCCGAAGCTCTTTCGGTGTTCGCCGCCGCACACGAGGACTCTGCCATCTGGGAGAAGGATTGCAGCCGAGTGGTAGTCGCGCGGACCGACGTGCGCCGCCATCTCCACCCACTGTGTGCCACCGACAAGGAGTTCGGGAACGAGATTGTAGTGGGTAGGACTGACCGCGGCAGGCGCTCAGACGTTCTGTCCGCCGACGGCGAACAGTTCGCCCGTCGGCAGCATCACGACGTTGCCGAAGAAGCGAGGGTGGTGCATCTTCGGGATCGTGCCTGCGCCGGTCACCCAAGGGGCGGTGGTGGCGAGTGCGGCAGTGGCGTCGACGGTTTCGACAAGATCGCTTGCGTAGTAGTTCGGGTAATAGCCGCGCAAGCCGCCAATGCGGGCCACCTGTCGGCTGATGCCACCGATGGGCCCGGGCAACAGCATGCACGTTGGATAGTAGACGACCGGTTCGCCGTTCGCCGGTGAGTGGCCGATCTCATAGCCCTGGCCGCCGGGTCCTGGTACCGGGGGCGCCCCGAAGATCGGGTCTTGCTGGAGGGACATGGCCCCACCGAATGCCGTAGCTCAGAAACCCCGACACGAAGAACCTTGGGGCCGCGACCGTGGACGTTGGGTTCGTGATGGCGATGTTGTCGAGGACCCCGAGCAGGTTGATGCGCGGATAGTCACCGAAACCCGGCCCCAGGGAGCCCATCTGCGGGCCCCAGAATTGCCGGTCGGAGGACGAAGTCGTCGGCGTCGCCCAGCTCGGAAAGGTCGCGCCGTTCGCCTTGAAGTGGAAGCCGTTGGGAGCGGAGAGCAGAGGGATTGGCTGTGCATTGAACACAGTGCGAACGACCTCGTAGCTGTTGACCGCCTGCGTCCCGGCCACTGGTGTCCAGTTCGTGCCGCCGATGACGATGCCACCATTGAGCGAGCCGTCGTTGCTCACCGTCGGGTACCACCGCGCCGCCTCGAGGTCTGGCATTGCATACCACTTTCCGAATGGGTCGCCGGTGCCCTGCGGCACCGGATCCCACTGATACACGACTCACGAAGCGTTAGAGCAGGGAGTGTCCGCGCTGCCGCGCTGGACCACAAGGGGGGCAGTGCGAACCAACATTGCCGCCCGACGGCGGCGTGGCTCGCGGCGGGCCGCCCCCGTTGCACTGTCCCACCGCTCCGATCGATCCGGCTCGCGCCACCGCGATCACCGGGCAGCAAACCAGAGCGCCTTCGCGGCTTCGGCCGCGGGCTTGCCCGGATTGCACCCGACGCCGACCGCACGCAACTGCGCTCCCTTTCAACCGAGCAGCGCCCGCACGACCCTGCCGTAGACGTCCGTGAGCCGCAGGTCGCGACCGCCGAAGCGGTGCGTGAAGCGCTCGTGGTCGATGCCCAGTTGGTAGAGCAGCGTCGCGTGCAGGTCGTGGATCGAAACCGGATTCTCGATCGCCTTGTAGCCGTACTCGTCGGTCGCGCCGTACGACGTGCCGGGCCGGAAGCCGCCGCCGGCGAGCCACATCGTGAAGCCGAATGGGTTGTGGTCGCGGCCCGACTTGCCCTGCGCAAACGGCGTTCGCCCGAACTCGCCGCCAAACAGCACGATCGTCTCGTCGAGCAGTCCGCGCGCTTCTAGGTCGCAGAGCAGTGCTGTGATCGGTCGGTCGACCATGCGGCAGTTGTCGCGCAGGCCGCATTCGAGGTTGTTGTGCTGGTCCCAGCGGTCGTTCTTGGTGTCGGGGCACGTGAGTTCGACGAACCGCACACCGCGTTCGACGAGCCGCCGCGCGAGCAGGCATTGGCGCGCGAACGTGCGCGTGTGCTCGTAGTCGTCGTCGCAGCCGTAGAGCCGCTGCAGTCGAGGTGACTCGGCGCCGAGGTCGAGCAGTTCGGGCACGGCGGCCTGCATGCGGAACGCGAGTTCGTGGTTGGCGATTGCGGCTTCGAGCGCCGCGTTGCTGCCGGTGCGCTGCAGCGCCCCAACGTCGAGAGCCTGCACGAGGTGGGCCTTCTGCTCTTGCAAGCCGGGTTGCGTCTCGAGTGGCGCGATGTTGGCCACGGCGTCGCCGCGCAGGCGAAAGAGCGATCCTTGGCTCTGCGGCGGCAGAAACCCCGAATGGAAGTTGTCGACGCCGCCTGGCGGAATCAGGCCGCCGTTGAGCACGACGAAGGCCGGCAGCTCGCTGGCGTCGCTGCCGAGGCCGTAGCTGATCCAGGCGCCGAGGCTCGGTCGGCCCTGCAACCCGTGGCCCGTGTGCAGGAAGTAGTTGGCGTTGGTGTGTTCGCTGAAGTCCGCCACCATCGAGCGCACGACGCAGAGACGGTCGGCTTCCTGCGCCAGGTGCGGCAGCAGGTCGCTGATCCACTGGCCGCTGTCACCGCGCCGGCGGAACGTCGCGCACGGACCGAGCGTATTGCCGTTGTCGTTGAACTGCGTCGGCTCCTTGGGCAGCGCGAACGGTTGGCCGTGTTCGGCGATCAGGCGCG